>JAJZAL010000042.1 GCA_021799405.1 Acidobacteriota bacterium | reverse complement strand
ATCAGCGCTCCGCCAATCCCGTCCGAATGGCCGTTGAGATATTTGGTGGTGGAGTGCATCACGATGTCGGCGCCCAGCGCCAGCGGGCTTTGCAGCACCGGCGACATGAAGGTATTGTCCACGCTCATTTCCACGCCGCGGGCGTGAGCAATCTCGCTGATGGCGCGGATGTCGCTCAGCACCATGGTTGGATTGCTTGGCGTTTCGATGTGGACGAGTTTTGTGTTCGGCCGGATGGCCGCCGCCACCGCTTCTATCTTGCTCGTGTCCACATATTCGATTTCAATGCCGTAGTGGCTCACAAACTGGTTAAAGAGCCGCACCGTGCCGGCATAGACATCCTGCGAACAAAGCAGATGGTCGCCGGCGCGCAGCGATGCCACCAGAGCCGAGATGGCCGCCATGCCGCTGGCAAAGGCGTGGCCGCTGGTCCCGCCCTCCAACGCCGCAAGCGCCTCTTCCAGGCGGTCGCGCGTGGGGTTGCCGGCGCGCGAGTAATCCCACCCGCGATCGGTTCCGATTCCGGTCAGTTCAAAAGTCGAGGTGAGATAAACGGGCACATTCACAGCGCCCGTTCGCGGGTCCGGGTACTGCCCGGCGTGAACGGCAAGGGTTGAGTATTTGTATGGGGACATGTTTCAGTATCTTAGCTCCTGGCCTCCACCTTCTAGCTTATCGCGGCTCACTTACCGGCGGGCGCGAAGATGGTATCCGCTTTAGAGTCCGGCCTGCCCTATCCGGCAAACTCCGTAGAGTACACTTCTTCGAGATTCTCCATCTGTCTTCGCAGGTCTTCCGCATCTGCTGTCAGTCCCAACTCTTCGGCCAGCCTGATGGCGTCGCTGAAGTTCTCCTTCGCCTCAAGAAAGCAGGCGCTTGCATCGCGCCACGAGTGCACTTCATACATCTCGTGAAACGCGCTCTCGCCCAGCTCCCGCCACTGCTTGAGCTGCGCCAGTTTTTCCTCCCGCTCCATCTCCCCGGCCACGTCCGTCACCCCCATGAACGAGGTACGTCTCGCATCCACCGCGCCACTGAACTACTCCAGCGGAGAAATGGCTTGATTGTATCCCCAATCCGCGTCAAGCTACCGGAAAAAGCGCACTTTCTCCGCCCTCATTCCTGGAGCGCCGGTCATAAACCCGCCATGTCGCCAGCCCGACCAGCATTTGGTCAAATGGGTCCGCGAACAGCCAGCCTGCGGGGCGCCGGAAAGCCCTGGGTTACCCCAAAGATTAACCCCTCCCGAGCGCATTTTCGTGGCGTATCCAGTGGCTGGATGATAGCTTAAGTCAGGTAGGTTCAGGCTGGGGCATGGGTGAATCTTCTGAACCTGAATGTGCGGGATAAGACGTGTTGCTTTCCAGGCAATCCCGACGGGATTGCTTTTCAACATGGGCCCTATTAAGTCAAGTCTGCGTCATAACCCGGAAAAGATGGAGCCGCCGGGAAACGATCCGGTCCGGCACGACAAGTGCAATGTATCACTTTAGTAACGGGGCAGACGAAATTCTTTCTTGTATCCCCAGACTGGCAAATTGAATAATAGACCCCCCAGGAAACCTTCATTTTGGATCGGATGCGGGAGTGCGAATCGGGGGTACTGCTTGTTCTTGACGTAAATCCTTCGCCCCCTCGGAAAAGCTGTGAGGCGGTTGGCGCGGTTGAAAAGGACGATCCAAATTGGCCGGGGAAGATGGGCGGTCGCAATTCAAATCCAATCCTGCCGCGGGCGGATCGGACATGGATGACGCAAGAGGAGCCATGATGAAGATCTGGAAAGAGGAGACCGGGCAAGTCCTGGTGCTGACGACACTCAGCATGCTGCTTCTGCTCGGCTTTGCCGGCATGGCCGTCGACGTGGGCATGTTGTTCCATGCCAGACGCAACGCGCAGATTGCCGCCGATGCCGCGGCGGTGGCGGGGGCGCTCGACTACAAATTCAATGCTTCGGCTTCGTCAGCAACCTCTGCCGCCCAGAGCGCCGCGACGGCCAATGGCATCACGGACACGAGTTACCTTACGGTGGATGTGCCACCCGCGGATGGGCCCAACAAAGGCTCTGCAGGCTTTGTTGAAGCCATGGTTCAGGTGCCGAATCCCACATGGTTCATGACCCTGTTTGGCTTCAACCCTGTCAATGTAACTGCCAGGGCTGTGGCGGGGCCTCCAAGCCCCGGTAGTGCATGCATCTATGTGCTGAATCCTGTAACCAACGAAGCAATGCAGGTGCAGGGATCATTTGTAATCAACGCACCCGGCTGCGGAGTCATTGTGGATTCAAAGAGCTCAGATGCCCTCTATTTTGGTGGGAGCGCGGGCATTTTGAATGCTTCTTGGGTTGGCGTCGTTGGAGGGGACGGCGGGCAGACTGGGGACAGCACTCCTACGCCAATAACCGGCGCGGCTCCGATCAGCGATCCTCTCGGTAATCTCGAGGGGCCAGCTCCCACAAATGGCGGCTGCAGCACCACCGGCGACGGCTACCCGGGCGAAGTCGGGTCTACGGATACCACCACAACCACCCTGACCGGAACGATTGCTGGACCGGGTGCGGGCAACGCGATTTGCTACACCCAACCCGTCGAGCTGAATAACGTAACCCTGGGGCCCGGAATTTATGTCTTTGAGAATGGCGTCTCAACCGCTGGCAGTGTTACCTCGTCCGGCGCCACTCTTGATGCGTATGGGGGCACGTTTACTACCGCGGCAAATACGACCCTGAATCTCGTTGCGCCGACGTCTGGCCAAACCAATGGAATTGCCCTCATGGAACCCCCGACCAATACCAACACAGTCACCCTTCAGATTGGCAATTCCACCGGCACTTTTGGCCTGACTGGGACGGTCACAGGGATCATTTACGCTCCCAATGCCGAACTTCTCATGAACGACAGCGGCGGCGACGCGCAGGGGGGCCTCACATTCAATTCCGATATCATCGTAGGCACGCTTTACGATAAGACGACATTAGTAACCGTAACGAGTTATAATGCGGTAACTCCCACGTCGCCGTTGCGAACCGTAACGCTGGTGGAATGAAGGGAGATGGGGATGACCGACAGAAACCTCCGGCATCAAGGTTGGATGAGAGGGCGCCGCGGCGACCAATCCGGGCAGGCGCTTGTCGAAACCGCGCTTACGTTGCCAGTCCTGCTCCTGCTGTTATTGGGAGCAGGAGAATTGGCCCGGGTAGCCTATGCGGCCATCGAGGTTGCCAATGCTGCCAAGGCCGCGGTTGCATACGGGGCGCAAAATCCTGCCACTATGGGCGATGCAACTGGCATGGCGACTGCCGCTAAGGAAGAGGCCTACGGTCTTTCGGGGGTTTCTTTATCCAGCACCTCAGTTACCACAGTTTGCTCCGACGGCTCAACTTATGACTCCGGCACGAACCAGTGTTCAGGGACTGATGCTCACGTTGAGGACATCCTCACGGTGCAGACGAGTACGACCTTCGACCCTCTGATATACATACCCGGGCTTCCCAGCACATTCACCTTGTATGGCAACGCAAATCAAAAATGCGAGCAGTGCTGACGCGGAATGCGAGATGCGAAGGGAAGGTGAAACGCATGCGTAATTGGCAGAACAAATTGGGCCGCCTACGGCTGATGGGCGCGGCCAACCGAGTTGGAATAGGACAGCGCGAGCCTCGCACTCTTCGCGGCGAAGAAGGCGCGAACCTTGTCGAGATGGCCCTGGCATCCGCTGTGCTCTTCGCGATGCTGTTCGGTGTCTTTGAAATGACTCTTGCTTTTTATAGCTATCATTTCGTCGCCGAGGCAGCCCGGGAAGCTACCCGCTGGGCGATTGTCCGCGGTTCTGAATCCTGTACCAATACACCGAACCTGCAAAATTGCAACGCCAGTGGCTCCGATATTCAAACCTATGTGCAGACCCTGGGATACCCCGGGATCAACTCTGGGGCTCTGACGGCGACTACGACATTTCTTTGCGGAGGTATCCCGACCTCAACCGGCGCAACATGGTCAACTGGAGGCTGTAGCTCGGGCGCCCCCAACGCGCCGGGCAATCAGGTACAGGTAACCGTGACCTATCCTTTTCCATTGAGCATTCCCTTCTGGCAGTCAACCACACTGAATGTAAGCAGCACATCCACCATGGTGATTGCACAGTAGCCACAATCCCCGCAGCGGGAGGGCGCCGGCCGGCGCCCTTACGAGTTACTTGGATTCCTTCCCATCTTCCGTATCTGAACAACAGCTCAGTTGTGTTTGCGCCGGCATCGTAATCAAAGTCCGAGATGAGGCGTAACGCGCGGATTCCTTGAAAGTAACTCCACGGTCTACAACAAAAGTGACCACCGAGAGATTCCCTAGGTTACGGGGCAGACCGCTTCTTCTATTGTTCTCAGATTTGCGCAAAAGCATAATGGAGTTCCCGGCAATGTGATTTGGAGGTCGCATCCGGGATCAAAAATCAGATTTGTTGCTTCGTGCCAACACTTCTTCTTTTTTCTACAAACAGAAGAGACAGACGTGTCCAGGGCATTCGCGCCAAATCGTGCATGGATGAACGCATCTGGCCGTTCGAGTCTGGTGAATTGTCCTGAAACCGGGCTTGCCACGAACCGATGCGATTGGGATAACGCAGGAGGGGCTGCAATGAAGCTCTGGAAGAACGAATCTGGGCAGGTCCTGGTACTTGCGGCGATGAGCATGACCCTGATGATGGGGTTCGCCGGGCTGGCCATTGACGTGGGCATGCTGTTCCACGTCAGGCGGAACATGCAGATCGCCGCGGATGCGGCCGCGCTGGCTGGAGCGGTGGATTACAAGTACAACGCCTCCTCGTCATCCGCGATTGCCGCGGCGAAGAGCGCGGCCACCGCAAACGGAATCACTGACCTCTCCGACCTGACGGTAAGTACGCCCCCGGCGGATGGTCCCAATAAGGGCACTGCAGGCTTTGTTGAGGCCGTCGTCGCGCAGCCGAATCCGACCTGGTTCATGTCACTGTTCGGAATGAACTCAGTGAAGGTGACTGCTCGGGCGGTCGCCGGAGATGGCGGCACAGGAGATGCCTGCATCTACGTGCTGAACCCCACCGCTACCGACGCTATGGACCTGCAGGGATCATTTGTGGTGAATGCGCCGGGCTGCGGCGTCGTGGTTGATTCGACTGACCCTAACGCGCTGCAATTCACCGGGGCCTCCGGCACCCTTTCCGCCAAATGGGTGTCCGTGGTAGGAGGCGACGGCGGACACAGTAGCGACAGCACTCCGTCTCCGGTCACGGGTGGTGCTCCGGTGAGCGATCCTCTGAATTTGACCGGACCCACTCCGACGAATGGAGGCTGCACGAGCAAGGGGGATGGCTATCCCACCGCGACCGGCAGTACCGATACCGCTGAGGCCGGATACACATACCCGACTTCGTCAACTGGCACGATTACGCTCGCGGGAAATGTCACGGGACCCGGAATCGGCCAGGCTGTTTGCTTCAGCCAGCCTGTGGTCATCCAGACAAATGCGACAGTTCCCGTAAACCTCGGCGCGGGAATCTATGTCTTTGAGCAGGGTGTCACCATCAATGGCGCCAATGGCGGCGAGGTAAACTCGGCTTCCAGTGGCACAACGCTGGATATTCAGGGCGGCGCCCTGGCTATAACCACAAACACGACCTTCGACCTTGTCGCGCCCACCGCGGGCGAGACCAACGGCGTTGTAATCATGGAGCCCGTGCCCAACACCAACACGATCACGATCCAGAAGGGCAATGCCGTGGGAACGCTTACCGGGATTATCTATGCCCCCGACGCTCAGCTCTATCTTCAGGATAGCGGCTGCGGAAATTGCACATCCCTTACAATGAATGCCGATATTATCGTCGGCACCCTCTATGACAAGACCGCGACCATCCAATTGAATCAATATAGCCCAGGGGGGAGCACCAACCCGCTGACCAGAATTACGCTCGTGGAGTGACCGGCTGAAAGATCCGCCCCGCGCGGATGCGGTTCCTCCTTCGACAAGCCCCTCGGGCGTCCACAGCCTTCGCCCGAGGGGCTCTGTATTTTGCGCATTCCGCTCATCGACGGTGTGCATTCAGAGTCGCTCCATGAAAAACGTCGATCCCACGCGAGGTGTGTCTGCGCCTGCTTCGGCGATCCGCCTCTCCCAAAAAGATAACCGAACCCTTAGTCCAAAAGTGACCTGAGATCGGTTACTTCTGATTGATTGCAATCCGGCTAACTACTTGTTTGCCTAACCATTCCGTATTACTCTACTGCCCTCGGACAAAGTCTGTTGTTGACGTTGCACAGGGGGCAAGGATGAACTTGCTGCTTCGTCTCGCCGGCGCCTTCTTCGCTCATAGCGATTCCGGGATTCGTGTACCTCGACGCCGATCTCCTCAAGCCGCCGCGGCCATCAGGCGCAGGCAGCCTCGAAGAATCTCAAAAGGGTACAACGTTTCTGAGGCCGCCGGAGAAGCAGGGCAGGCTATCCTTCTGTGCTCTCAATATGCAGCAATCCATTCGGCTGCGAGTACCCGGCGGGTCTCGCAAGCCGGCAGATGCGGCCCGTGAGACGCGGAAGGAGCCACGATGCAGGTCCGGAAAAAGGAAAGCGGACAGGTTTTGGTCATGACGGCGCTCAGCATGGTGCTAATGCTGGGATTTGTGGGACTGGCCGTCGATGTGGGCATGCTCTTCCACGCCCGGCGGAACCTCCAGATCGCGGCGGATGCGGCGGCAACCGCCGGTGCGCTGTATGAGAGTTACGGTCAAGATCCGACCGCACCCGCAATAGCTGCGGCATCGAGGAACGGGGTGACTGACGGGAGCGGGAATGTGGTTACGATCCACATGCCCCCGGCTGATGGCCCGAACGCTGGAAGGTCAGGATTTGTGGAGGCAATCGTCTCCACGCCGAATCCCACTACCTTCATGGGCCTTTTCGGCTTGAACTCCGTCAGGGTGGCCGCGCGGGCTGTGGCGGCCGGGGTCGCTGGCCGGGCCTGCTTTTGGCTGATGAACACTTCAGGCACGGATTTCAATATCCAGGGAAGCGGCACCATAACGGGCGCCGACGGCAATCAAGCGTGTGGAGTCTATGTAAACTCGAGCTCTCCTGACTCCATTGTGGTCAAGGGGCAGGGCAATTACGTCAATACCGAATTCGTAGGGACGGTGGCGACGTCGTGGACCCAATCCGGAAATAGCAACACAACTCCAACGCCGGTGACGACGGGGGTGCCCGGACAACAGCTACCCCAGGAGCTTCAGCTTTCGCTGCCCAGTCCTTCCAACTGCATAAACCTGACGGGGGGAACCACAACAACGGCCAAGAATGGATATCAAAAGAACGAAACCTACACCGTCGTCACCCAGTCGATGGTCAACAGCCAGATTACTCCTAATATGACGTCGGCGGGTGTTTGCATTAACGGCAACGTCTTGTTCCAGGGCACATCGGGAGCTGATCTGATATTGCAACCCGGCCTGTATGTGTTCACTGGGGATGTTAACCTCGGCAACTACATGACGGCGACGGGCGTCACTTTTGACCTTAATACCGGAAACCTGGGCGTGACGTCCACCACCAACGTAAACCTTGAAGCTCCCTGTGTCTCGACCGATCTCTCAGGGACGACACCGACCGCCTGCGCCCCCCCGGCCAATGGCGCAATCAACGGCATCCTGTTCGCCGCGCCATGGGCAAATACGACTCAGTGGACCATTCAATGGGGCGCGGCAGGTGGCGGCGGATCAACATGCCAGACGCTCACCGCAACCTCTGCCGCGGGACTGGAATTCGATGGAGTCATCGATGCCCCGGGAATCACCCTGAACATGCAGGACGCGGGCGGATACGCGCTTATATCCGGCCTGGTTGTGGGAGCCCTCGACCAGCAAACCGGCAGCATATGCGTGACCAACTATGCGTCAGAACATGACGGTTCGCCTTTGTCGAGCATCACGCTTGTGGAGTAGGAGGACTGAAGATGTCGAATTGGAGATGGAGATTTGGCAGATTCGCAGGCATGCCTCGCCATAAGGAGGCTGGGCAAGCTCTCGTGGAGCTTGCGCTTACGGTGCCGATCTTGCTCTTGCTCCTGCTGGGGGCGGCGGAGCTGGCCCGAGTGGCCTACGCGGCAATCGAGGTTTCGAACGCTGCTGAAGCGGCAGTGCGGTACGGGGCGCAAAACAGCACTACCGCCGATCCTGAGAACTGGCCCGCGATCCAGGCGGCGGCCGAGACCGACGCGGCTAATTTGCCGCTGACTTCGGTGACTCCGGCGCTCGTGTGCGGCTGTTCGAATGGCACGGTGTCGGGACAATCTTGCACCGGTTTCACCATCTCGAATTGTCCTGGCTCCCACAACGTGGAGACGCTCATCGTAACGACTACCGCGAATTTCGATCCGCTGATCCATGTCCAGGGGCTGCCCACATCGTTCACGCTTACCGGACGTGCAATCCAAGAGGTGTTGTACTGATGCGAACGAAGAATCTCAATCCGAGTTTTGGAATGATCGGCTCGCGGGGCAGGCGCCTAAAAGACGAAAGCGGCGCGGCCCTGGTGGAGATGGCGCTGACCTGCTCCATCCTCGTGATGCTGCTGCTCGGCCTCTTTGAGATGACGTTGGCGTTTTATGCATACCACTATGTCTCCGACGCCGCCCGGGAGGGCAGCCGGTGGGCCATCGTTCGCGGAAGCACCTCCTGCACAAACACGCCAACCCTTTCCGGTATCGTCTGCCCCACCGACCCGTCCCAGCCGAGCGGGGCGACGGAGGACGAAATTGCGAACTATGTCAAGACCCTTGGATACCCCGGTATCGACTCCGCGAACCTTATGAACGTGACGGTAGAAACCTCTCAGGTCTCGGCGGACAACACAACGTGGGCATCCTGCGGAGAAGGCACATCGTGCAATGCTCCGGGCGATCAGGTTCGAGTGACAGTCACGTATAACTTCCCTCTGAACGTCCCATTCTGGAGGTCGGTGATATTGCCGGTCACAAGTTCGTCGTCCATGGTGTTTTCGCAGTAGGAGCCTCCACCCCTCCCCCGGCCGCAGCACGCTGCCATGCGCACCTTTTAGGGGCTTCGCTGATGTTTCCCTTGATCTTACCTGCGCGGTGGGCGACGTTGCCGGCCGGCGCGTCACCAGTCGAGCGCTTGGCAAGCCATCTTCGTCTATCTTGCTGTTGAGACTGATACCCTTGAATTTGAGTAGATTCTAGAGGCTGACCGGGAACGGCAGGAGAGTCCCCGGCGAGCGGAGCTATGGCAGAGTTCGTCATCAGATTGGCCGATGAGCGCGGCCGCGTGCAGGAGCAGGTCCAGACGGCGGCAACCGCCGAGGAGTTGCGCGCGCGGTTCACCCATGCCGGATATCACGTCTTCTCGGTGCGCGAGCGGGGCGGCATGAGCTGGATGGCGAACCGCAAGGTAAAGCTGGAGCCGTTCCTCGTCTTCAACCAGCAATTCCTGACACTGATCCGGGCCGGGCTGCCCATCCTGGGCTCGCTGCAGATGCTGAGCAAGATCCAGAAGAGCGCCCAGTTCTCCAGCCAGTTGGACGACGTGGCCAGCCGCGTGAAGACCGGCGAGGCGCTTTCCGCCGCCTTCGAGGCGCAAGGCGGATTCCCCACGATGTACACCACGACGCTTCTGGCGGGCGAGCGCTCCGGCAATTTGACTGAGGTGCTGGAGAGGTATGTGAACTTCCAGAAAGTATCGCTGGCTTTCCGGAAAAAATTGACGGCATCGCTGATTTATCCATCCATGCTGCTGACGCTGGTGATCGGGTTGATGATTTTCCTGCTCACCGTGGTGGTGCCGCAGTTTGCGGTGCTCTATGACCAGATGGGCTCGAAACTGCCAACCATGACGACCGACCTTATGTCCTTCGGCAAGTGGCTGCACCATAACTTTCTCTGGCTGCTGTTGACCGCGGTAACACTCGGGGCGGCAGGTTACCGCTTCGCGCTCACGGAGCGGGGGCGCGATTTTGTGGACGGATTCCGCGTGGGCCTGCCGGTATTCGGCAAGATCTGGCTCAAGTACCAGGTGGCTCTGTTTGCGCGCACGCTTTCGACGTTGCTCACCGGCGGCCTGCCGCTCGTGCCGTCGCTGGAGACGGCGGCGCGCTCCATCTCTTCGCGGCGCGTCTCTCGGGCAGTGTATTCGTCCATCAGCACAGTGCGCGAGGGCAAGAGCCTGGCTGATTCGCTGGCGGGAACCAAGGTCTTCCCCGGCCTGGCCACCGAGATGATCACGGTGGGCGAGCAGACCGGCGCGCTGCCGCAAATGCTGAATTCGGTAGCCGAGTTCTTCGAAGAAGACGTGGCTACGGCGCTGACCGCGGCGCTGGCGCTGATTGAGCCGGCAATTCTTATCGTCATGGGTGTGGTGGTAGTCTTCATTCTCATTTCGCTGTACCTGCCGATCTTCTCGCTCGGACAGGCCGGCGGAGTAGGAGGGTAATCCTTCATGGCCGACGCAAGTGTACTGACACTGCCGGTAGAACAGGACGAACGGGCGCGGGCCGAGGATCTGGCGCGCCGCTATCGCGCGGAGTTCGTGGATCTGAAAAACTTCAAGATCCAGCACGACCTGCTGCGCACCGTGCCCGTGGAGCTGATGTTCCGCTACAACTTTGTACCCATCGAGCAGCAGCACGACGCCATGGTGATCGCGGTTTCCGACCCGTCGCAATTGATGGTGCTTGATGAGATCTCCGGCCTGCTCGGGCACCGCATCATCGCGCGCGTGGCCACGCTTTCGCAGATCACTGACCTGCTGAAAAAAACCGAGCAGTCGCAGCGCGTGCTCGATGAGGCCAGCGAAGGACTGACCTTCGATGTTCTCACCGGCGAAGACAACTCCGAAGAAAACATCTCGATCGAGAAGCTGACCAGCGAAGAAGACATCAGCCCCATTATCCGGCTGGTGGATACGACCATCTTCACCGCGCTGGAGCGCCGCGCATCGGACATCCACATCGAAACCATGGATGACTCGGTGGTGGTGAAGTATCGCATCGACGGCGTGCTGCAGATGGCCATGGCCCCCATCGCGCGCGAGCACCATTCGACGATCCTGAGCCGCATCAAGATTATGAGCGAGCTGGACATCGCAGAGCGCAGAGTGCCGCAGGACGGCCGGTTCAGGGTGCGCTACAAGGGCCGCCTGATTGACTTCCGCGTCTCCATCATGCCGACGGTGCATGGCGAAAACGCTGTGCTCCGCGTGCTGGACAAGGAGTCGATGAGTGAGAAATTCAAGAACCTGAATCTGGATGTCGTCGGTTTTGCCGAGGAGGATCTGCGCCGCTTCCGCCGCTACATTCGCGAACCTTACGGCATGGTGCTCGTCACCGGGCCCACCGGCTCCGGCAAGACCACTACGCTTTATGCCGCTCTGAACGAGATCAAGAGCGACGAAGACAAGATCATCACCATCGAAGATCCGGTCGAGTACCAGATCCGCGGTATCACGCAGATTCCTGTGAACGAAAAGAAGGGCCTGACCTTCGCGCGCGGGCTCCGCTCGATTCTGCGCCACGATCCCGACAAGATTCTGGTGGGCGAGATTCGCGACCAGGAGACAGCGCAGATCGCAATTAATTCGGCGCTCACCGGTCACCTCGTCTTTACCACTGTCCACGCCAACAACGTGGTGGACGTGCTGGGCCGCTTCCTGAATATGGGCGTGGAGGCCTACAACTTTGTCTCCGCGCTGAATTGCATTCTGGCACAGCGGCTGGTGCGCACTATCTGCGATTACTGCCCGCACACCGTCTACTACAACGATGACGTGCTGGTGGCCAGCGGCCTGGATCCGGCCGAATGGCAGGGCTTTGGATTCCGTGAAGGCGCCGGTTGCATGGAGTGTGGCGGCACCGGGTACCGCGGCCGGACGGCCATCCATGAATTGCTGGATTTGACCGATCCCATCCGCGAACTGATTCTGGAAAAGAAGCCGACATCCGAAGTGCGAAAGCTGGCCCAGAAAGAGGGCATGACTTTTCTGCGCGAGTCGGCGCTTGAGCGCGTCCGCCGCGGCTTGACGACGCTCAAAGAGATCAACAAGGTCACGTTTATCGAGGCATCGAGATAGTGAAATCGATCCTGGTCAAAATCAAGATCGGCTCTCAGACCGGCGGGCGGCCGCCTGCGGCGGTGGAGCTTGCGCCGGAAGGCGTGCTGGCTGCGGCGCTGCCGAGGGCTGGACATGCGCCGGAGTACGCGTTTGTGCCCCTGCCAGCGGGCGCGCTCGTCGCCGGAATCGGCGAACCCAACCTGAGAATGCAGGAAGAGGTCGTAAAGGCCATCCGCAAGGCTCTCGGCGATGTTTCGCCGCGAACCCGTGCTGTAACCGTAATTCTGCCCGATACGGTGGCGCGGGTGTTTATGCTGGACTTTGATTCCCTGCCCTCCCGGTCGGCGGAGGCCCAGTCCATGCTGCGTTTCCGCTTGCGGAAGATGGTGCCTTTTGACACGGAGCACGCCGGCATCAGTTACCAGATTCTGGCCCAGAACAAGACCGAGTGCCGAGTGCTCGTCACTGTCATGCCGGGGCCCATCCTGGCCGAGTATGAAGGCGCGGCGCGCTCGGCCGGCTACGAACCGGGGGCAGTACTGCCTTCCAGCCTGGCGGCTCTGGAAACAGTCGATTCCAGCGAAGCAGTTTTGACCGCCAACCTGAGCGGCACGGCTCTGACGACTTCCATCACGAGCGGGCAGGATCTTTTGCTCCACCGCATCCTGGAGTTGCCCGCGGATCGCAATCAGCGCATCTCCGAGATCCAGCGAAGCATCGCCGTGGCAGCGGCGTACTTTGAAGATAAGCTACAGTTTCCCCCAAGTGTTTTACACTACGCCGGCGCTCACGATGCCCGGGAGTTTTCGCAATGGATTGACGACCGCGAATTGACTGTCGTGCAACTCGTAGACCAGCCCGGCAATGCTGCATGGCCGGCAAGCGTTGCCGGCGTAACCGGCGCGCTGGCAGGGGTGAGGTAGGCCATGCGTATTACTCTCAACCTCGCCACCCGCCCCTTCGCCGACCTGGGTCCTGCGAAGAAGCGTCTGCGCATTGCCATGGCTGTGCTGGTCGTCATCGCCGCCTGCCTGGCGCAGGGCCTGCACTCGATGCACAAGAAAGCGGACGTGGCCCGCGCGCGCGCCCACTCGCTCGATGGAGACATTGCCCTCATTACACGGGAACAGCAGACCTACAAGACAATGATGCGCAAACCGGCCAACGCCAAGCTGCTGGCACAGGTACAGGCATTGAATCAGCTCTTCGACGAAAAGGCCTTCTCATGGACGCTGGCCATGGAGAACCTGGAGACCGTGCTGCCCGGCGGAGTTCAGGTTTCCACTCTTGAGCCCATCCGGGACAAGGATGGCCATATCACGCTGCATCTGCGCGTGGTTGGTCCACGGGACAAGGCAGTGGAACTGGTAAGCAACCTGGAACACTCCAACCGCTTTCTGTTGCCCCGCATTGTAGGAGAATCCTCGGTCGAAAGCGGCGAGGGGCCGAATGCCCACCTGGAGCCGGTCAGCGCATCGAACCGTTTCAATCTCGACATCCTAGCCGACTACAATCCGCCTTCGCAGGTGAATTCAAAAGCCGGCAAGACAGCAGAAACCAGCGGCAAGAACTCCCCGGATGAGGCAAAAGCATCAGTGCGCGGGAACTCTGAGATTCGCGCGGCTGGCCGCCGTACGATTCCTCAGACCGGTCAGTCGCATGGCCGTCGCCCGTACAAGGTCTTGCCCCGGCGGACGCCTCTCCAGCCAAAGCCCAGCCCCGCCCCTGGCGCGGCAACCGGAGGTTCGCGATGAAAAATGGCGCACCCTCCGTGTGGCGTGAGCGCCTGCGCTCGCCTCTGACGTGGCACTATGCGGCGCTCTCCGTACTCGTTCTGCTGGTTCTGTGGCTGGGAATCCGGCTGGGAATGGATTGGACGGCGACGGACAGCCACTCCGTTGACGTACTGGCCAACAAACAGGTCGAGTTGAAGGCGCTACGGCTTGAAACCGCGCCCCTGCGCGGACTGGACAAACGCGTCGAAAAAACCCGCGAGGAGTTAAAGGACTTCTACGAAAGGCGAATTCCTCCCAACTACTCCTCGGTCGCGACCCGCATCGGCGATTTGCAAGTAAAGTCCGGAGTAAGGCTCTCCCGGATTCAGTACACACAACGGCCTCCGGGCGCGGATCTGACTGAGATCTCCATGGAGGCGGGCATCAGCGGCGACTATCCCGCGGTCATGCGTTTTATCAACAGCATCGAGCGCGACCCGATGTTCTTTATCATCCGGGCGATGGCCTTGACGGGCCAGCGAAGCGGACAGGTGAATCTCCGCATTCGTATCTCCACATGGCTGCGGCCGGAAGCCGCCGCGGCAAGCGGTTTGCCGACGGTTCGAGAGGAGGATGTGCCTCCACTCGCATCCAGCGCCAACGCCAAGGAGGGCCAGTAGCCGTGGCAATGCGTCTGGGTACGGAAAACAAACGCCAGGTTTACGCAGTGATTGTGCTGTTCTCGTTTATCTTCGGCTACGGAGGCTGGCAGCTTTACCAGACGATCGTGGGGCCGTCTGTGCCGGCACGCCGGCCGCCGGCAAATGAGAGCACGCAGACTGGAACCGCATCAGCGAACGGACAAGAGGCGCAAAAGCTCAGCAACGCCAGCATCGATCCCACCCTGCATTTTGACAAGCTCGCCGAAAGTGAAGACGTGGTATACACCGGGACGGGCCGGAACATCTTCTCGGCCGATTCAGCACCCGTGCAGATGGAAAAGCCGATCAAGAGCGCCCGGGCCAGCGGTCCGGCAGTGATTACGCCCGCGCCTCCGCCCGGCCCGCCCAAGCCGCCGCCCATTGACCTGAAATATTTCGGCTATACCGAGTCAAGCGATAGATCACTCGAAGCCTTCTTCGTCCATGGAGATGACATCTTCATGGCCAAGACAGGTCAGATCGTCGACCATCGTTATAAAGTGGGCCTGATCCGTCCCCAAAGCGTCGACATCACCGACCTGGGCTACAACAACAAGCAAGTTCTGACTGTAACGGGATTCTGAACCGGCTTACGAGATGATGACATCCAATCCAACCCGCCGCCAGCCGCCCCCATCTGAAGAGGGCTTCATCCTGCTGGCGGCGATTTTCCTTCTACTGCTCTTTACGCTGGCGATCTCGGTTGCCGCACCCCGCGTCGCCAAGCAGATCCAACTCGACCGCGAACGGGAAACCATGGAGCGCGGCAAGCAATACGAACGCGCCATCCAGCTCTATTACAGGCAGTTCCAGGCCTATCCGCCCAATCTCGACGCGCTGGTAAAGACAAACGAAATTCGATTTCTGCGTCAGAAGTACAAGGACCCGATCACCGGCAAGGCCGACTGGAAGCCCATTCTCTTCGGTCAGAATAAGACGCCCACGGCGATGGGCTTCTTCGGGCAGCCGTTGGCGGGCAGCGCCACGACGGTGGCGGGAACAGGCCCCAGCGGCGGAAACGGCGTACAAGGCGCATCCCCGATGGGAAGCGGTTCGCTCTTTGACTCGGGCGGCTCAGGAACCGGGCCGGGGGCTCCGGCCGCTCCGGGCGGAATGGGAGACAGTTCCTCCAGTCCCATGAGCGGGGCTAGCAGCCCGATGAGCAGCCCCATGAGCGGGACAAGCGGCACATCAACCGGCAGCAGTTCCGCCCCGGGAGCCGGTAGCGGATCCAATAGCGGATCGGGGAGTGGACTGAGCGGCCAGACTTTCGGCGGCGGGGGCATTATTGGCTTCGAGCCCGGCAGCCCCAAGCAGTCCATCATGATCTACAAGAAGAAAGACCATTATAACCAGTGGGAGTTTGTCTACGATCCCCTTGCCGATCAGACCATGACCGGCGGAAATTCCGGCGCAATTGGCCAGCCCGCCAGCAGCACCTCAAGTCCTGTGGGCAGTTCCCCGTTTGGTTCAAGCTCGCCTTCCGGTTCTGGTGCACCTTCCGGTTCAAGTTCGCCGTTTGGCTCAAGTTCGCCGTTTAGTTCAAGCCCTGGAACCGGCTCGGGCAACGGTTCGTCCTCTTCACCCATGTCACCCGCTCCGCAACAGTAACGGGTACGCTGTATCTTCCATGCCGCGAAGAGGCCACAACGGCAACAGGCCCGTCCCCGGCGTGGGGGCGGGCCTGTTTGCGAGGGAACCCAAGGCAGATCAGCGCGCTGTTGTCAGCAATTAGACATTGAAGGATGAGCCGCATCCGCAGGTGCTCTTCACCTGGGGATTGTCAAACTTGAAGCCAGCCGCTTCCAATGTCTCCACATAATCCACTGTGCAGCCGTTCAGGTACATCAACGAGGTAGCATCCACGAAGACCTTCAGGTCGTCGAACGTGAAGACCTTGTCCATCATGCCGCTCTGGTTCTCGAAAGCCATGGAATATTGAAAGCCGGAGCAGCCCCCGCCCACCACGCCAATGCGCAGCCCTGCCGGCAGCGGATCCTGGGTAGCCATGATCTCACGCACTTTTGCAATCGCCTGCGGAGTCAGGGTAAGAGGCGTCTTCTTGGTCGTTTCCTGGGCGGATGTAGCAGTTGCTGTAGCCATAGTTTCTCCCGAGAGTGAAGGTATAACCCTTCTCTGTACTTTACCGTTCACCGGGCGAGGATACAAGCCCGATGCCGGCTTTCCTCCTACTTGGATGCATCCGCAGACAGAAAGTCGCGAAAATCCGGCCCCTCTGGAAAACCCTTGTCTATCAGGCAATAGACCCGCGTCCCACCCCCCAACTCCGGGCCACCTGAACCAGAAAAATGCGCCCAAAAAATAATTCGCGGCGCGAGTACCAATTCCGGGCTATGATTGTCAACCAAAAGGCCCTCCACCTTCGAGGCCGCAATTTCTGCACGGACCCCGCCGGTGAGGGGACGGAATGAATTTGGAGGAGGACGAGTATGGGGTTCATGCCGATCATGTGGGTCGTATGGAGCTCTTTGGTCGTAATTGCGGCTGGGCTGTATATCTATCGCTCGAGCCTGACCCGGGACGAGGAAGACCAGATCTTCCTTGACGATTCGTTTGAACACGAAAAGGCAGCGCAGGCAGTGATTGTCTCAAAAGTAGCCAGGGTGGAGCCCTATCTGCACGTCGCACAATGGCTGGTCCTGGCCATGACAGCAGTGGTCGTCATCTATTACGTCTGGAACATTCTTGAGCAGCTCAACATCGTCCACTAACACGGGCCTTCGGACTCGAACCGCGCAGGATATCCGGCGGCGGTGTTGCAACACCGCCGCCGTGCTTCCCTTTACTCCACTTGCTGCTTGGCGCGATACCCGTCGCGGGCGATGATCTGGTACTTAAGCGGGTGATGCTTCTGGTCCTGGAAGCGCAAAGGCTTGCCTTCCGCGTCCACCAGTTCCACACGCAGCTTGCGCCATGTCCCGTCCTGCTTGGCATCGCTCGGCCGGTAGACGAGTTCGTACTTGGACCGGATCGCCTGGTTGATGGACCGGACATCATCGGGCAGTTCACCAGCAAATCGCGGGAAGAAGCTCATGCCTCCCGTATAGCTTGCGAAGGTTCTCATCTGGTTGTCGGCCTGGAGATAGGTCATGTCGTACATGCCGCCCCTCATCCCCGGCTGCCCTTCAGTCAGCGCGAGCAAAAGCCCACCCGTCGAAATGGTGTAGATCGTGACATTGCGAGATTCCTTTACGCGCTTGAGCATCTGGTCAAGAGTGAGCTTGGACATCGAGTCGTGTCCAGATGCAATGAGAATGATGTACTTTTGCCCCGGAATACGCGAAAGCCGGTCCAGCGCGTCGCTAAGCGCATCGAAAATGTTCGTTTCATAAAATGCGGCGGGAGCCCATGCTTGCATTCCCAGCGTGTTAATCGCCTGCTGGATCTCCGCATGGTTCTGCGTGAAATCGACCATGATATGCGGCGTCAGATCGAAAGTCGTCAACGCCACATAATCCTGCGGGCGAAGTTGCTCGGTAAAGGCCCACGCCGCATTCAGCATGTCGAATCGGAAAGGCCAGCCGTGCGCGGCAAACTCGCATAAAAGCAGCGCCGTGATCGGGGCTTCAATACGCCTGAAGCCAATGATCTTCTGCTGCACCCCGTTCTCAAACACGCGGAAGTTGCCTGGCTGAAGGCCGGGAACAAACTGGCCGGTCTTTTGAAGCAGTACGCCCACATCCAGTGTCACTTCGGGGACGTTCAACTGCAGCGAGTAATTCCCTGCCCCCGGCGGATTCTTAAACTCCGGACGCGGCGGCGCCGGAACCGGAGCGACGTCGGCCGGCGTCTTCTTGGGCAACGCAATCACGCCGGAGTCCCCGGAAGGCCCACCGGAGGCCGGCGGAGTCTGAACGGTCTGCTGTGATTGGGAATTGGCGGGCTGCTGGGCTTGCGACCGTCCAACCGGCGTTAAGGCAACAGCCATGACGAAAAGAGCCAGCACCGCAAGCGGGAGTCGGCGCTGGAAAGAGACGAATCGGCGCGATGGGTACATGGCCACCTCTCTGCTCAACAGCATAGGGGATTGTAGCAGTCTTCCAACGATTCGGGATGATTCCGTTCCCCGGGCATTTCATCGTCCTGGACTTCGATCTGCTGCTCCGGCGGCGTTTGGCTCATGCGGCCGGAAAAAACACTATCTTGGCAGCAAAAGCACAGCCCGCGCTTTACAAACGAAGCGCGCAAACCGCCAGAGCGAATGTGCTTTGTTGGTCGGCTCCCTGCAGCCGTTTCTTGCGCGCGCGCAACCACGGCCCGGCTGGCTGTACTCTTATAGACGTGGAAACTTGTTCTAAGGAAGTCCGGCATCGGATCCGAATGCTGGCAGCCGTCCTCGGTATTGCGACCGCATTTCCAGCCGCAGTCCTGCTTGCTGCGCAAACCCCTTCTGGCCGCGCAACTTCATCACCCGGGCAACGATCCCGGCCGAACGGAACAGCGGACCTCCGCCCGCCCGCGCCCGGGGGTGGTTTTTTCCCGCTTAGCCAGGTGCGCCGTGGCATGACGGCGACAGCGTGGACGGTTTTCACGGGCACCAAGCCCGTACCGATGGATGTGGAGATCCTGGGTGTGCTTCGCGGAGCGCGCGGCCCCGGCCAGGACATGATCCTGGCCCAGCTACACGGCGCCCGGCCCGAATACACGGGTGTGGTTGAAGGCATGAGCGGCAGTCCCGTCTACATTGGCAACAAGCTGCTGGGCGCGCTCTCATACCGCATTGGCCAGTTCAGCAAAGATCCCATCGCCGGCATTACGCCGATTGCGCAGATGCTGGAGGTAAATAAACTGCCCGGCGCTGCTGTGCCGCCTGCCGCCGCGGAACGAAGCTCGTCCTCCCCGGCGGCTGCACCGGTCAGTTCCGGCGACGCGCTGATCGACCCGAGCACCAACTTCCAGGCCATGGAGACGCCGCTGGTGATGAGCGGATTTCGGCCTGAAGCAATCAGGATGTGGCAGAAGCAGATGGCCGGCACCAGCCTGGACTCGGTCGCTGCTGGCGGTATGGGCAGTTCTTCTGAAATAGACACGAAGATATCAACTGCGGCCGAGGCCTCGCTGGTGCCGGGTTCGTCGGTAAGCGCGCAACTGGTGCGCGGCGACGAGGAGATTGCGGCCACCTGCACGGTAACCTATGTGGATGCGAAGCATCTGCTGGCGTGCGGCCATCCGATTCTGCAAGCCGGGCCGGTTTCGTTGCCGATGACCACTGCCGACGTGGTTGCCACGCTGGCCTCGCCCCTGAACGCCTTCAAGATCATCAACACCGGCGCCACTGTCGGCGCCATTACCCAGGATCGTGAATCCGCAATTCTCGGTGTTCTTGGCGCGCAGGCGCGCATGATTCCCATGCACATTACTCTCGATGGACCCGAGGGACAGAGCAAAGTCAACGTCGAGATCCTCGATCAGCCCTCGCTCACGCCGCAGGCTATGCAGGTCGTGCTCTACAATGCGCTGCTGCAGACCAACGCCAGCACGGCATCCACCAGTTATCACCTGACCGGAAGCATCGATCTGGATGGATATGCGCCATCTCCTCTGGATATGTGGGTTTCAGCCGGAGGCTCGATGCCTTCGTCCATGGAAGCCGCGCTGCTGGCCGGAGAGCGCTTCACGCAGTTCTTTTCGAACGCCGACCGCCTGGGACCAGTGCGATCTATTAACGTCCATGTCGAGGCCATTCCCAGAAACCTTCGCGTGGAACTGGAAAGCGCGCGTCTTGTGTCAAATAACATCGTGCACGCCGGCGACACCGTCGAGGTTGAAGCGACAATCCGCCCCTGGCGCCAGGCGGAGCGGAACGTCAGGATTCCCGTGACCTTGCCAGCAAGGCTCGGCGCCGGCGGTCTGCGCCTGCTTATCTCGGATGCGGGAACGCTGGACCGGACTTTGAACCAGCCGAGTCTTCCCGGCCGCACGCCCGATTTGGCGGCCCTGCTGAACGAGGCCGGGCGTCTGCATACTTCCAACCGCATCTATGTCAGCCTCCTCATGCCCGAAGTGCAAGCCGGGATGGATGGCCAAACCCTCTCCAGCCTGCCGCTCTCTTTTGCCAACGCATTGGAGCCTTTGCGCGCCGGCCAGGACGTCAGCCTCAACGGAGAATCAGCCGAAGTAGTGGCCGAAGCGCCGGCGGGTGGCGTTTTGAGCGGCTACCAGATTCTTAGTCTGCACATCGAACCCGGCGGCGGGTTACACTAGTTCCGATCAGCGCAGTTGCAGTGCAAAAGAGCCTGAGGCTGGTTGCGCCGGTTTGGTGCGTCTCTTCTTAGCGGAGTGAGGACTTCAGAAGACCATGGCCCAGATTCAAGGACTAGCTGTCCACGCGGCGGGAGCCGAACTCCTGCCCTACCACTACGATCCCGGTGACCTGGGTCCGCAGGAAGTAGAGATTGCCATCACTCACTGCGGCATTTGCCACAGCGATCTTCACCTGATCTCGAACGATTGGGGCATGAGCCAGTATCCGTTCATTCCCGGTCATGAGATTATCGGCAAGGTTTCTGCGGTGGGCAAGGACGTGGTGTCACTCAAGACGGGTCAGCGCGTCGGATTGGGCTGGCAGTCGAACTCATGCGGCCACTGCGAATGGTGCACGCGCGGCATGGAAAACCTCTGCCCGCATTCCGAGGGTACCTGCGTTCACCGCAACGGCGGCTACGCCGAGCGTGTGCGCGCCAACGCGCGTTTTGTGATTCCGATTCCCGATGCCCTTGAGAGCGAGCACGCCGCGCCGCTGCTCTGCGCGGGCATCACGGTCTATAACCCGCTGCGCAATCATGGCGTAAGCCCGGCATCGCGTGTGGGCGTCGTGGGCATCGGCGGGCTGGGGCACATCGCCATTCAGTTCGCGCGGGTCTTCGGCGCGGAGGTGACGGCCTTCTCCACTTCAGCCTCAAAGGAAGACGAGGCGCGCGCGCTGGGAGCGCATCATTTCGTAAATACGCGGGAATCAAAGGCCATGAAAGAAGCAGCCGGCACGCAGGACTTCATCCTGACCACGGCCAACGCCGACCATGACTGGTGCACTTATGTTCAGGCGCTGCGGCCCACGGGTACGCTGTGCTTTGTAGGTGTGCCTCCGTCGTCGGTCACGTTGCAGGCATTTCCGCTCATCTCCGGCCTGCGCTCAGTCAGCGGCAGCCCAATCGGCAGCCCCTCGCGCCTGCGCGAGATGCTCGACGTGGCCGCGCGCCACGGCGTGAAAGCGCAGACTGAGATCTTCCCAATGGCGAAGGCCAATGAGGCCATTGAAAAAGTGAAGAAGAGCAAAGTACGCTACCGGGCCGTGCTGGCCAATTGATGCGGCTTCGCCCGGCCCTGCCGCGCGTGGCGCATCCAGCGGAAGTGAACAGACGCTCCATCAGTCCGGCAAATCGACGGGCACGCGCGGAGCAATATAAGAAATCGATTGTTCCCTTAACGATGATTGTTAAGGTCTATGCTTATAGAAACAAAACGCGTGAGCGAGTAGATGAATTTACAGGAGATTCGTTACCTTGTCGCCGTTGCCGAGCACCGGCACTTCGGGCGGGCAGCGGAAGTCTGCAACGTCAGCCAGCCAACGCTGAGCAACCAGATCCGCAAACTCGAAGAGGAACTTGGTGTCACCCTGCTGGAGCGCACCAACAAGCGCGTCGATTTGACGCCGGTGGGCGGACAGATCCTGGTCCATGCGCAGCGCGCCCTGGCCGAAGCCGAGCAAATGGAGGCGCTGGCTCGCGCGTCGCGTGACCCGCTGGTAGGGCCGCTGAAGCTGGGCGTGATTCCCACCCTGGCGCCGTATCTGCTCCCGCTGATTCTTAAGCCGCTGAAGCAGGCGTATCCGAGGCTGACCATCGAATTGTGGGAGGATCAGACGCGCTCGCTGATCGAGGGGCTGCGCAATCGCCGCCTGGATGCGGCCCTGCTGGCCACGCCCGCCGATGCGCCGGAAATCACCGAGATCGAATTGTTCAACGAGCCGCTGCTGGCCGCGCTGCCCGTCAACCATCGGCTGGCCAGCGAAAAGCTGGTAAACGAGCAAATGCTCTCAGAGGAGCTGCTGGTACTGGCCGAGGGGAATTGCCTGTCCAACCAGGCTCTGGAGGCCTGTGGCGGCAAGCACGGCCCGGCGCGGGGCAGTCTGCAAAGCTCCATGCAGGCGGCAACCCTGGAGACGCTGGTAAACCTGGTCGCCGCCGGTTACGGTGTCACGCTGATTCCGGCGCTCTCCGCTGATTTGTTTGCGCACCGCGAGATTGTGCTGCGGCCTCTGGCAGGACGAATCGTCCGGACTATCCGCATGGCCAGCCGGCCGGGCTTCCCGCGCCCGCAGGCGCTGCGCGCGTTAGAGAAGGTAATCTGGCATTCGGTTGGGGCCTCGGTATTACAAAGCTGGGAAAAAAGCGAAGGACAGGCTGTGCAAAAGTAAGGCAAAAATCCTTGCAAATGCATCCTTTCGGGAAGATTTTCGAAGAAGAGCAATTCCGGCCCCCCTTATCCACAAAAGCACCTGTTCTCGCCGTTGACCCTGCCCTCCTGGCTCCTTAAAGTCTCTAATCATAGACAGGTTCTTTCTTCCCGCGCTGGCAGCGCCGGGAGACTCAGGCAACGGGCGGAAGTTCTCCTCGGCAGTCCGCCCATTTGGAGTGAAGATGCTGAAACTAAAGAAGATCCATATCCTCGGATTCAAGAGCTTCTGCGACCGCACGGAGGTTGCCGTACCGGGCACCGGCGTGGTCGTCGTCGTGGGGCCGAACGGGTGCGGCAAATCAAACATTCTCGACGGCTTAACCTGGGTTCTTGGCGAGCAGAGCGCGAAGACCCTGCGTGGCACGCACATGCAGGACGTGATCTTTGCCGGAACGCGTGACCGCAAGGCCCTGGGCATGGCGGAAGTGACGCTGACGATGGTCGATCCAGCGGCGTACGAAGGACCCGTGCCCGTGGAGCCGGAGGTCGTCGTGGATCACGACGGTCCGGAGGATTGGGATGAGAACGAGGCGCGCAAGCAGCGCGCCGCCGAAGCCGAGGAGATCATCGCTGCCGAGCAGCCGGGCCAGGTCATCGAAGAAGATGGAGTTGAGAACGCGCAGCCCACCGCCGAAGGCGTCGAAGGACCGCAAGCGGTGGTGCTCAAGATTCGCCGCCGCAAGTTTCATCGCACACCGCAGAAGGGTGAGATTGTCATCACGCGGCGGCTCTTCCGCACCGGCGAGAGCGAGTACCTGCTGAACGGCAAGCTGTGCCGCCTGCGCGATATTCAGGACATCTTCATGGGCACCGGCCTGGGGCCGGAGAGCTACGCCATCATTGGGCAGGAGCGCATCGGACAACTGCTCAGCTCAAAGCCGCACGATCGCCGCGCCATCATCGAGGAAGCCGCGGGCATTACGCGCTTCAAGACCAAGAAGCGGCTGGCGGAGTTGCGCCTGGAAAGCGCCAAGCAGAACCTGGCCCGCGTGGACGACATCTTTGAGGAAGTCACGCGCCAGATGAACAGCCTGAAGCGGCAGGCGGCGAAGGCGGAACGCTTTGCAGCGGTGCGCGACGAACTGCGCTCGCGCCTGCGCGTGGTGCTGGCCAGTCGCATGGCCGTGATGGACACCGAACAGGCGCGGCTGGACGAAGAGATTGCCGCGCTCACAGAGCGCATCAACGGGGCGGCGGCGGAGATCGATGAGCAGGAGGCCAGCCAGCACACGCTCACCGAGCGCGGCTACGAGCTGGACCGGCAAGGCCACGAGGCGCAAGAGCGTGCCAACCAGGCGGCTGTCGAACTGGAACGCGCCACGGCGCGCGAGCGGAGCAACACCGAGCGCATCGGCGAACTGGAGGCGCGCATCGCGGCGGCCGGCACTGAGCTGGAGCAGACACAGACGCAGTTAGCCGGGATCGCCGAGGAGCGCGCGCAACAACGCGCCTTTCTGGAGACAGCGGCGGGCGAGGCCCGGGCCTTTCGCCAGAATGTGGAGGCTCGCCAGCACGAGGCGCGCACCGCAGCCGAAGATGTCTTCAAAGCGGAGCGCGAACTGGAGACCAACCGCCGTCACGTCATGCATCTTTTGACCCTGGCCGGCAACGCCCGCAACCAGATTGCCCACGGCGAAGAAAGCCTGGCGGCTCTGGAGCACGAAGCCGAGCGGCTCGACGGCGAAATGGGCCAGGCGCGCAATGAGCAGGAGAATCTGGGCGTCCAGACTGCGCAGGCGCGGGCGCGCTATGAGTCGGCTGCAGCAGACCTGAAACGGCTGGAAGGCGAAATTGCGGCGCTGCGCGAAGAGTTGCAGGCAAGGCGCGCGGAAGAAAACAGGCAGCGCACCCGCGCCAATCAACTGCGCAGCGAACAGGCTACCGCCGTGGGACGGCGCGATTCTCTGCAAGCCCTGATCCGCAACCACAGTTACTCCACCGACACTGTACGCCGGCTGCTCAAGCCCGGCTCCCTGGGCCAGGGCATGTCGCCGGTGGGCACGCTGGCGGACTTTCTTGAAGTCAACGGCGAGTATGAAGGCGTCGTGGATGAGTTCCTGCGCGAAGAGCTGAACTATGTCGTTGTAGAGAACTGGGGAGCCGCCGAAGAAGGCGTCCGGCTGCTGAAGTCGGGCGTCGATGGAAGAGCCACGTTCCTCATTCACTCCGACGCGCAGGGCGAGCTTTTCAAGCCGAGCGCCACAGTCGTCAACGAACCCGGCTTAACGCCGTTGCGCGATGCGATCAAGGTGCTGAATGGATTCGGGCGTTCGCTCGAGACAATTCTGCCCAAGATCGGGCACGGCTACCTGGTGGAGGATTCCGGTACGGCGCAACGCCTGGCCGCGCAATATGCGCATGCATTCTTCCTCACGCGCGAGGGCGAGTGCTTCCATAACATCACCGTGACCGGCGGCAAGCCCGCCAGCGAGGGCCCTCTCGCTCTGAAGCGCGACCTGCGCGAGACGGAAAGGCGGCTGGGCAAGCTCGAAAATGACCTGAGGCAGGCCGAGGCGGAAGCAGCGGCGCTGACCCGGACAATCGAAGACCTGAGCGCGCAACTGGAGGCGCGCAGCGCCGAGCGCCGGCAGGCTGAAACCGACAGCGCCAATCTGGGCGCATCTCTGAAGCAGATGGAAGGCGAAGCACAGCGCATTGAGCGCCGCCTGCAGGATTGGACGGCACAAGCCGCGCGCAACAAGGAGGCATGCGAGAGCAAGCGCCAGGTCATCACCCAGAAGCGTGAGGAGGCCGCGCGCCTGGAAGCGGAACATGCTCAGGCCGAGACGGGCCTGGATGAGTTGCAGGCGCAGTTGGCGCTGCTGCGCCAGAAGCGCGAAGGCCTGCAGCAGGAGGCAGCACAGCTCACTGCGGAACTGGCGGGGCTCGAAGAGCGGCGGCGCGGCGCGGAGGCATCCTTCCAACGCATTGACCGGCTGCACGCTGACCTCGAACGCCGCGTTCTTGCCCTGGAACAGCAACGCACTGCCGCGCAGGCGGAGCGCGAGCAGCGCACCGCCGAAAGCGCGGCGCTGGTTGTGCGACAGAAAGAGCTCGCGGATGCGCGCGCGGAATCCCTGGCCGCGGTGCAGACGATCGCCGCGCAGGCACAGGCCTTGCGCCAGCAACTGGCATCTCTGGAAACGCAATTGAAGACCGGTCGTGCGGCACTCGACCAGTTACGCGAAGACCGTTCCAGCCGCTCCAGCGAATCGGCGAAGCTGCGCTCCGATTTGGAGCATCTTGAAGGCAGTTGCCTGACCGAGGTCAATGTCGAGGCCCAGGTCCTACGCGAAGATGCGGAGATCGGCCGCCTGGCCGCGGAGGAACTGACCGCCGAAGAGGAAGCCTGCGCCGCGCTGCGCCAGCGCCTCGAACAGATGGGGCCGGTAAACATGATGGCCCTGGACGAGTACAAGGAAACCGCCGAGCGCCACAGCTTCCTGGAGACGCAGCGTAAAGACCTCATTGAGTCGATCGAGAATACGCAGGAAACCATCCGTGAAATCGATCAGATTTCGCGCACCAAATTCGACGAGGCCTTCGCGCAGATCAACGAAAACTTCGCACATGTCTTCTCGCGGCTGTTCAACGGCGGCCAGGCATTCCTCCGGTTGACAGACGCGGAAAATCAGGCCGAGAGCGGGCTCGATATTGTGGCCTCGCCGCCGGGCAAGAAACTGCAGAATGTGCTGCTGCTCTCGGGCGGTGAAAAATCGCTGACTGCTTTGGCTCTGCTGGTAGGCATCTTCCAGTTCCAGCCCAGCCCCTTCTGCGCACTCGACGAAGTGGATGCGGCACTGGATGAAACAAACGTGGGCCGCCTGGCTGAAATGCTGCGCTCGATGAGCAGCGAAACGCAGTTCCTGCTCGTCACTCACTCGCGGCGCATGATGCAGGTGGCAGATTTGATCTACGGCGTCACCATGCAGGAACCGGGCGTGTCGAAGGTGATCAGCGTGCGGTTGGGCCGCCAGGAACAGCAGCGTGCTACGGCGTAGCGCGCTGCCTCACTCTCCCTGCGTTTTGGGGTCGTGACAGGCACTATACACACGCGCATTACGGAGACGGCCTGCCTCCGGAATGCTCCATTATCCGAGTACCTTGCCGCGGTATCCGGCAACAGCAAAGACTCTCTTTTCCAGCCTGCACGCATCTGAGGATTCCGCAACGGCGGAACGTGGAGCTTTTTTCATCGTCGGCCGCTCCAACGGGATTGCTTCCAGCCTGAACGAGTTGACTCCAGCGGGAGTCATCGCAAGAAGAAGCGGTGTCCGGCATGGATGTTCATGGCGCAGCTTGCACCTCAGCCAAAGACACAGCCGGGGGTCTCGAATTTCAGGATGACCATTCCAAAAGTCTGCATCCAGCCCGCACTCAATCCGCAGATGATCCAATTGCAGCTCGATTGATGGAATACGTCTTGGAAAGAACCGCCGTACGTTGTCCGCACCCACGCGCAGCCCGCTAACATCATGTCCATTGCATTGTGTTTCGACCACCATAGCTTGCCCCCGTTCCACTTGCAGCCGGCTGAAGCCCATTGGAGAACCTGGTCAGAGATGTTTGTTCCCGGCGGAAGTAACCAATCACGCGAATTACCTTGTTACCTCGCGTCACATCAGGAACACTTTTTGAAAAGATATTTGAACATAGGCTCTCGTTTTCCCTTTTGTCAAGCTGATTTTTCCAGATGACTCATTTCCGGCGTTGGCAAAAATCTTCTCCCGCTTTCCGCATTTTGCTCACACTGACACTTCCCGTACCGCGCACAGTTGCCCGTGCATGATGGCGCTTGCTTTGTATTTTTGACGTGCATCAAGATGACTTCGTTACAAAGCATGTGCAGCTTCGCCGCTTCTAGCGCAGATGCACAGCGGCCGCAAGGAGATACGGCGCCGGCACGCGCAAAGGATGTGAGAACGGAGATCTCTTCC
>JAJZAL010000267.1 GCA_021799405.1 Acidobacteriota bacterium | reverse complement strand
GCCGCTCTACCGCTATCTGGGCGGAGTGAACGCCTGCACGCTGCCGACTCCGATGATGAACATCCTGAATGGCGGCGCGCATGCCGACAACAATGTCGATTTCCAGGAATTCATGATTATGCCGGCGGGCGCCGAGAGTTTTTCCGAGGCGCTGCGCTGGGGCGTCGAGGTCTTCCACACCCTGAAACGCGTGCTGAAAAAGAAAGGCTACAACACCGCGGTGGGCGATGAGGGCGGATTTGCTCCCTCGCTCAAGTCCAACACCGAGGCCGTGGAAGTGATTCTCGAGGCCATCGTTCAGGCGGGCTTCAAGCCGGGCGAAGAGGTATTTCTGGCGATCGATCCGGCCGCCAGCGAGTTCTTCGATGCGGAGAAAAATAAATATGTCTTCAAGAAGTCCGACAAGAGCGAGCATTCCAGCGAGCAGATGACGCGCTTCTGGGAAGGCTGGATTCGGCAATACCCCATTGTTTCGCTGGAAGATGGCCTGGCGGAAAACGATTGGGAAGGCTGGGCCTATTTGACCAAGGAATTGGGCGACCACGTCCAGCTTGTCGGCGACGATATCTTTGTGACCAACACGCAAATTTTGCAGCGCGGCATTGAGGAAGGCGTCGCCAACTCCATTTTGATTAAGGTGAACCAGATTGGCACCGTCAGCGAGACATTTGAGGCTGTCGATTTGGCGCGCCGCTACGGTTACACGTCGGTCATTTCGCATCGCAGCGGTGAGACCGAGGATACCTTTATCGCCGACTTCGCAGTGGCAACAGGCGCAGGACAAATCAAGACCGGCTCGGCATCGCGCACCGACCGAATTGCGAAATACAACCAACTGCTCCGCATTGAAGAAGAGCTCGGCCAGGCAGCGCTGTTTCTTGGGTTGGAGTCGGTCAATTTCGGCGAATAGCAAAGAACGGAATCGAGCTTAGATACCGTATCCATCGCGCTGAAATTTTATTAGCACAGGCCCCGATTCCGGGGCCTGTCTGTTATATGGAAACGTAGGATCGGTCACAGCAGGGGTCGGTGAGAAGGCGGAACTTGAACATGGTTTCTGGTCAGTCGGAAGGAAAAACAACCGGATATTTAGTGCCGTTCTTGATCTTGCTGGCTTTGTACTGCGCATGGATTTTCACTCTTCCTCTCTTCCCCTCGCTCGATGGGTCTCTGCATCTTTACTACGCGTCAGTCCTGGGAAGTTTGCTCTCCGGGTCGAAAGACTTTGCGAGTTACTACTTCATTCGCCACATCTTGCCGCCCTACGCGCTGCATTATTATTTTTTAATCGCTGTTGCGCACTTCTTCGGCTATGTCATGGCAGACAAGCTCCTGGTTTGCCTTATTTTCATTACCATGGCTTTTGGTTTTCGCTATCTAGCCAGATATCTCGGCCCCAGCGGCGACCTGATGTCGTTGTTTATCATCCCGTTGCTTCTCAACTGGCCGTTGGGGATGGGATTCTATAACTATTGTCTTGCGATTGGCATGGCGCTGTGGGCCTTGGGCTTTTGGTATCGCGCAGTTCAGAAGCGCAGCCATCGCTTGTGGCTGGCATATCTGGTTGTTGTAATCCTGATGACGCTGACCCATCCGGTCCCTTTGGTGTTCATCTACGTGCTGGTCGGGGTTGATGTCTTCTGTCGGTTCACTGGGGACCTAAAGTCGGCCGGATTGAGCGCCGCTCACTTCAAGATCTGCGTCAAGCGCTATCGGCTGGATTTGCAATACATGGCGGCCGCCTGGGCAACGATCGGTTACATATTGCTATTTGTAGGAAAGGATCGGGTCGTAAGCAACATATTGCAGGCCTATGATCGCAAAGCCTCCTTCATCAAGCTGGTGAAGTTAAGCACCCTCGCAATGTTCTCCGGGTCGCATCCTGCAGTCATTGCGTACCGCTTATCGTTGTACGCAATTCTCCTGCTCACGTTGGTTCTTGCTTCTTCTGCGGCTAGCAGGCTCCACTGGGTATACACACCTGCCAAGGGCCTCCTTGTCTGCTCGCTGATTCTGACGATTGCGATCCCAATTCTTCCGCCTGTCATCAATGGGGCAAACTATTTTTCTCAGCGTCTGGTTGTATTTGTATGGATCGGGGCGCTAGCCGCAGCCAGCGGTTTTGGAGGGTTAGGGCGACCGAAGGAAACTCTCCTGGTGGCGAGCGTCCTGCTCTACTCCTTCGCAGTTCTAGTGTTGGCGAACTCCATGATTCGGCCTGCCGCGGCACAGATTTCAGAGATTGAGTCAGCGCCTGCCGGCCAGACGGGGCGGTACGGCCTAACGCTCAGTTTGCCGGATGCGCCCATTACGACCGAACTCAACTACGTGCCGTACTATTGGGTTGGAGCTAGATATTTCAGGAAAAGCAGGTCCACGCTTCTAAATGGCGGCTGGTTATATGAGTCCTATTTGCCGCTAGGCTCGCATGTCCATCAGATGAGTTCACAGTTGACACCTTCGTTCCAGGATTCTCCCGGCGATGTGTATCAATTGCTGCTTCATTCGCCTACGGTACGCGAAAAGATTCTGCCACACGCAAATTTGCTGCTATTTACAGGGGGCACGACATCGCAAGAATTGCCGGCCATTGTCAAGCGGCTGGATAGCAGCGAACCCTCGCGTGATTGGGTGTGCAATCGGCAAGGATGGTACTCGGTCTGCACATCGCCGTTCGCAGCCAGACTTCCCGGTGGCATGAAATAATTTACGCTACTTACTCATTCCACTCTTCTATGATCTCTGCAGTTTCCGGGAATGGATACCGCATGGCGGCCACCAACAGGACCGCTAGCACAATCGCCTTCAGTTGGCCGCTAAACCGGATTCCATCCACGATAAAGTAACTCTCCGGGGTCATCAGGAAAGCGAAGCATACAAAGCAAAATCCGAGCCCACGCACGTTGGGCGGAGTTCCGGAGGATCTCGCTACGCCAACCGTATAGAGCACCAGCAAAGCCCAGGGGATATAGAGGTGAATCAGCGTGTACTCGATGGAAAACGGAGGTAATAGGACTGCTGCAATCGTGAGCGCCAAAACCTGATTGATGCGAGGTAGTCGCCAAATCCTCCAAAAATATAGCAAGAATCCGAGAGCTGCGGCGAATACCAGATAAAATCCGACGTACGGCTGATAGTTTTGGCCTGGGAGCGCGACTTTTACTAGGCTGAACAAAGAATGATCGAATGGAATTCCGCCAGGCTGCGTCGTAGTTACATAGGTGGACCCAAATGATTGCAATCTCTGTGTAATTCCCAAATAGGCCAGCCGGATGGTAGGTCCCAGGATCCACAGAGACCCTATTGTGGTCAGGACTCCTGCCAGAATTCCCAAGAAAAATGCCTTATATCGTCTCTTCGCCAAGAGAAGTCCCAGGTAAACGACGGGATAGAACTTCATCGAAGCCGCCATCCCGAATAGAGTCGCTGCCAGCATCCAGCCGCCCCGGATATAGGCCCAAACTCCCAAGGCGAGAAGCAGCCACAGATACACCTCAATATTGCCCTGATCCATCACGAACAAAATGGGATAGGAACAAATGAGCGCCGTTCCAGCAAACAGATATGCAGCCTGCTGAGTAACGCCGCGGCGCACCAGGGCTTGTCCCAGCATGAATGCTGAGACCACAAAGATGCCCACACCCGTGGCCATATATACCAACAGGGGGTGGGGAAACAGATAGAAAAACTGGTACACCATCAGCGCCGGTGCCGGATACGATGTGTGTTCTCGGCAGGTTTCTGGAAAGTGTGGCAATTGTGGAAAACAACCGGAGTAATAGGTGAAATCCAGCTGCCGAAACTGCCTGGGCACCATGGGATAGGTATATGGAAAGTGCAGATGCAAAACAAAGTAGCAGAAAGCACTGATTCCCCAAGCCGCTACCGTTAGAACCGCAATTGCCACCGCGAATCGGCGGAGAATCGCAGGCAGAGGAAATTTTCCGCGAACTTCTCCGCTGCAATTTCTTTCCATCACTGTCCCCATCACGTTGGCGCCACCCATAAGTCAATTGTTTCCAGGCATCTGCGACTGTCTTATCTTAAATGTAGATGGCTGGCATTCGGCAAGCATTTGGAGCGAAGCATTCGATTTCGATCGCATACCGGTGGGCGCTGCAGGATTCGAACCTGCGACTTCCACCGTGTGAATTTGAAACTATTATATTTTACAACAACTTGCATGTGCTCATAGGGGCTGCTAACTACCTATAAGCTCAAGCAAGTTGATTCACCGTCGGGCTACGCATCGGGTTGGAAATTGCCGTACCTGATGGTGTCGTGTCGCCCCCGGCGGGTTGCTGCAGAGATACCGCGCGGTAACTCTGCGGGAACCACAATGGAGTCAGCGCCCTACAGCCAGAGGCCGCATAAACACTGGCGTTTCCGTGTTTACGGGCGTCAACGTGCGTGGAATCAGCAGCTAAGAAGAGAATGGGCGTGTGCGCGGTTGCCGCACGGTAACCCGAGGTTGCTGCGGCGTCAACATGTTGAAAACAGAGGGTCGAGACGGAAACCCGGATCCCGGCGCGGCTGACGCCGCGTAGCCTCCGCTGCGGTGGCGTCAAGGGGCTTCGCCCGCTTGCGCGACGGGCAAATAGCGCGCGCCCTTGACCGCCGTCCTCGCTGCGGCTGTTTTGCAGCGATGAGAAAAATGTATTTTTCTCATGTTCCACATGACCGGGGCGGCGATCCGCGCGGCAGTGGCCAGTAGCGGCGAGTCCGATTCGGCAGCGGAGCGCGCAGCGCCGGGGCCGTGGCGGTCATCGGTGGCGCTTGCGGCGATGTGCTGTGAGGCAGACACCATCCCTTGCGCTCACGCGCAAGCGGGACCGTAGCGCTGGCCGTCCGAACGGAGATCGAACGCAACCCGGACGTTGTGCGGCTCTGTCCAGCATCGGTTCGAGCCGTGTTCAGCGGTAGGCTTCTCGGCGGTGTTTTACGGCGGTGACGTAGAGGGTGTGTCCGTCGTCGTGGAAGCGGAGCCGGTAGTCGCCGACGCGGAGGCGGAACTCGGGCGGCTCGATGTCCTAGAGGCGCTTCACGTCGCCCTCGCCGGTGGCGGCGAAGTGGGCCAGGGCGCGGAGAATGCGCAGGGCGGTGGGCTGGTCGATGGCGCGGAGCTGGGCCTTGGCCTGGTCCCGCCAGGCGATCTTCCTGCGATCCATGCTCACTGTCCGGGGTGGTGCGGTTCGGGTTCGAGCGGGGTCTGTTCCATGCGCTCGAAATCGTCTGCGGTCAGGCCGAACTCGCGCAGCACTTCCTCGTGAGGAATGCCCTCTCCGCGTGCGAGCGAGGCGCGGGCGGCGGCGATGTCGCGGGCCTCTTCTTCGCTCACCGGCTCGTCGTCATAGGGAGCGTTCGCCATGGCGATGGAGACCGGATCGAGCATGGCCTTGAAGAGGCCGACGGCGGCGATGACCTGTCCGGTGGACAGGTCATCGATCAGTTCGTGAGCCTCTTGCTTCGGGTTGGTTGCGGCAGTCGCCATCGAAAAAATCTCTCCTATCCAGCCTGCGCCGCAGCGAGGAATTTATCAATCGTGGTCAGCAAGGCGCGCTGTTCATAGAGGGGCAGGGCCTCAATCTGTTCGATGCGGCGCTGCACCTTGAGGCTGGGCCTTTTGCTGGCGGGCTTCCTGGCCCTGGGGTGCAGCAGTTCATCCAGGCTTACGCCGAGAGCCAATGCAAACCGCACAGCCATCTCCGCCGAGAACAGATGCCGGTCCGTTACGTAGGCGGAGACCAAAACCTGTGTGATCCCGACCTTCCTGGCAAACTCGACCTGCGTAAAGCCAGCCTGTTTGCGCAGCCGGGCCAGGCGCGTGCCGAGGGTCTCTCCGCCGAAATCTAGGGGTGGTTTTTGCACTGTGGGCCTCTTCGCCATGGAGCAGTTTATGGCGTACTCCCAATAATCCTTGACGTAATACTACATAGACTAGTATTTCTGGAGACAAGAAAAAAGTCCAGAAACCAGGAGTTTCCTCAGAATTTGGGGGCAGAATCGGGCAAGCGCAAGCGGAGCATAGGGTTACGTCTTGTAAGAAGTGGCCGGGGACGAAATCGGTGATAGAAGGGTTTTTGCGAGAAATTCCAACTATTACGGAGGCGTCCCCAGATGCAAGATAGCAAACTACGTTCGCGACTGAAAGCGCAGTTATGCGTGGGCGGCTGCAACGGCTGGGCGTCTACCGCGAGAGCGGGCATGAGCACTTCAACGGCTCGGTTGTGATCCCGATCTTCGACGCGACCGGCGCAGTGGTCGAGATGTACGGGCGCAAGATCACGCCGAACCTGCGCGAGGGCACGCCGGACCATCTCTATCTGCCGGGTGCGCACCGTGGGGTGTGGAACGCGGAGGCGCTGGAGGCGTCGAAAGAGATCATCCTGTGCGAGGCGCTGATCGATGCGCTGACGTTCTGGACGGCGGGGTTCCGCAACGTGACGGCCAGCTACGGCGTGAACGGCTTCACAGCCGATCATCGCCGTGCCTTCGAGAAATACGGCACGGAGCGGGTGTACATCGCTTACGACCGCGACGAGGCGGGCGAGAAAGCCGCCTCTGTGCTGGCCGGGGAGCTGATGGGCATGGGCCTTGAGTGCTTCCGCGTGCAGTTCCCGAAGGGCATGGACGCGAACGAATACGCGCGCAAGGTGACGCCGGCGGCGAAGAGCCTGGGCGTGTTGCTGAATCGGGCCGAGTGGCTGGGCAAAGGCAAGATCAATAACAAAGTAAAAGCAGGCCAGAGTTTCAGAGGAAAAGTCGGCCAGTGAAGATGGCCGCGCAGTAGGGATATGCGGTGCGGGGAGGATGGCGTCT
>JAJZAL010000266.1 GCA_021799405.1 Acidobacteriota bacterium | reverse complement strand
CCAGCGACATCACTACCGCTCAGTTCCTGGCGACCGCAAAGGAAGCCCTGATGCTCGCGGGCCGGGACGGCCGTCTGCCGTGCACCCTGCTTGTACTGGATGAGACGCAGCAGTACATCGGCGAATCCAACGATCGATCGGTCCTGGTCACAGAGGTTGCGGAGGCGGTCTCGAAGCAGCTCGACAGTCACGTCATCGTGGTGTGTGCGGGTCAGAGCGCACTCACCGACGTGCCCCTACTTCAGAAGTTGATGGACCGCTTTACCATCCGCGTGCCGCTGTCCGATGCGGAAGTGGAGACTGTCACTCGCAAAGTGCTTCTGCAGAAGAAGCCCGCGATGATCGGGGCGGTCCGCGGTCTGCTCGACACTCATGCGGGTGAAGTCTCACGCGAGCTCCAGGGAACCCGCATCGGGGAGGTCGGCGAAGATCGCCGAGTCATTGTCGATGACTACCCGCTCCTACCCGTGCGGCGGCGATTCTGGGAACACTGCTTCCGGCAGATCGACGCTGCCGGAGCACAGAGCCAGTTGCGCTCGCAACTGCGCATCATCCACGACGCTGTGGCACGGCTTTCGGATCAGCCCGTGACCAGTGTTGTGCCGGCGGATTATCTTTACGATGCGCTCGCACCGGAGATGGTCAACACCGGCGTCCTGCTCCGCGAGATCAACGAGCGAATTCTCCAGGTCGGCAAGACAGAAGGCGAGCTTGCCCGCCGCCTGTGCGGGCTCGTGTTCCTGATCGGCAAGCTCAAACGCGAAGGCGGCGCAGATGTGGGTGTGCGGGCCCATAAAGATCACCTGGCGGATCTGCTGGTCCGTGATCTGGCAGCCGACAACGGCAAACTGCGCAGCGAGGTGGAATCTACACTCAGAAAGCTGGCCGACATCGGTGTGCTCATGCAGGTGGGGGAGGAATACCGACTCCAGACCCGCGAAGGCGCGGAATGGGATCGCGAGTTCCGCACTCGCCAATCCAGGCTCGGCGGCGACCCGGCCAATCTCAAGTTCCTGCAGGATCAGCTTCTGTACGGCGAGGCCGACCACATCATCCGCGCTCAGCGTCTCACCCAAGGTGCGGCCAAGGAGCTGCGTCAGTTCCTTGTCCATCGCGACCAGACGCCACCTCCGGTGGATGGGACTGGTATCCCGGTCTGGATCCGCGACGGCTGGTCCTGCTCTCAGAAGGAGGTGGAGCAAGCCGCCCGTGCCGCCGGCACAGATAGCCCAGTCATCTACGTGTTCATTGGCCAACAGGCTGCCGGAGATCTCAAGCGAGCGTTGATCGAGGCTGAAGCTGCTCGCCAAACCCTCGACGCCAAAGGTAGTCCAAGTACCGACGAAGGCCGCGATGCCCGCCAGGGAATGGAAAGCCGCCGCAGCCGCGCAGAGGACGAACGCGACCGCCTGGTGCGCGAAATCGTCGCCAATGCGAAGGTCTATCAGGGCGGTGGCGGTGAAGTGCTGCTGGCGGGTCTTGATGACAAGCTCCGCGCCGCAGCGAATGATTCGCTCGTGCGCCTGTTCCCCCGCTACAAAGAGGCGGATTCTGCGGCGTGGGAGGCCGTCATCAAGCGTGCGCGCGACGGCGCGGATCACCCGTTCCAACCTGTCGGGCACACTGACGCCACGGAAAAGCACGCGGTATGCCAGCAGGTGCTCGCGACCATCGGGGCGGGCCGGAGTGGTACCGAAGTACGCAAGGCGCTGCGAGCCAGCCCTTACGGCTGGCCGCAGGATGCGATTGATGCAGCACTGATCGCACTGCATCGAAGCCAGCACATCACGGCCACGCTCAACGGTGCTACTGTGCCACTGGGACAGCTCGACCAGAACAAGATCGCCAAGTCCGAGTTCCGCAGCGAGGCGATCACCCTGGCCGTGCCGGACCGCTTGCGACTGCGCAAGCTGTTCCAGGCCGCCGGCGTAAGCTGCAAGAGTGGGGAAGAAGCTGCAAAGGCCAGCGAATTCCTGCAGACGATCTTCGATCTTGCGCAGGCGGCCGGTGGCGATGCGCCGCTGCCACCGGTGCCTAAGATCACGGACATCGACGATCTGCGCAGACTCGCTGGCAACGAGCAGCTGTCCGCCTTGAAGGAACGGGCGGATATTCTCGAAAGCCAGATCCAGGTATGGCGTACGGCCTCACAGACTGCGACAGCGCGCAAACCTGCCTGGGCACTGCTGGGAAGGCTCGCCCTACATGCGCGTGACCTGCCCGCTGCCGAGGCGGTGCAAGGCCAGATTACGGCTATTCGGGAGCAGTGTCTGCTGGTGGAACCCATGGATCCCGTCGCACCGCTGCGCCAGCAGCTTGCCAAGCTCCTGCGTGAAGCGGTCATGGAAGCCCACGCCGCGTATCAGCATGGTTACGCATCCGCCGTCGCGTCCCTGCGAGCCAACGATATTTGGAATGGTCTGCCGCTAGCGGATCGCACCGCCATACTTCGGGATGTGGGCCTGAGCGAGCCCACTGAGACAGATATCTCCACCGATGAGCATCTGCTCGCGGCTCTCGACCGCCACAATCTCGCCGCGCTGCGAGCCGAGTGCGATGCCATTCCCGCGCGTGTCACTCAGGCAATCGAGCGAGCCGCACGGATGCTGGAGCCCAGGGTGCAACCCGTAGCTCTTGAACGCGCCACGCTCAGGAGCGAGCCCGAACTGGATGCCTGGCTCGGACGCCAGCGAGAAACAATCGCGGCCCGCCTCAAGAACGGCCCTGTGCTGCTGAGTTAAGGAAAACGCCGTGACCACGACACTCAGGCGTGAATTGCGAGACCAGCTTAAGAACGCCGTGCGGGAAGCGCGACACGTGGCGGAGGAAGGGGCGGCGAAGGTGCTGAAAGAGCTCGGCGTCGCTCACGGGAAGGCACCAACCTACCTGTTGTCGGCACAGATCAGGCTGCGCAACGCCCTCCGGGCGCACGGCCGGCAGGTGGGCGATCATCGCAACGGTAACACGGGTGCGCAATCCATCGGCCGGCTTACCAGCGAGGTGGCTTACGAGCACTGGCACCGGATGCTTTTCGCGCGCTTCCTGGCAGAAAACGATTTGCTGATCGAGCCGGATAGCGCTGTCGCGATTACCCTGGCTGAATGCCAGGAGCTGGCGAGGGAACGCAACGAAGATTGGCTGGGGCTTGCCAGCAGCTACGCGCAGACCATGCTACCGGAGATTTTTCGCGCCGATGATCCGATCCTGGAAGTTCAGCTCCCGCCGGAAAATCGATTGGAACTCGATGACTTGCTCAAGGGATTGCCACACGAAATTTTCACCGCCGCCGACGCCCTGGGGTGGGTCTACCAGTTCTGGCAGGCCGACAGTAAGGAGACGATCAACCACTCCGAGGCCAGGATCGGGGCCGATGAGCTGCCGCCGGTGACGCAGCTTTTTACCGAGGACTACATGGTCTGGTTCTTGCTGCACAACACGCTTGGCGCATGGTGGGCAGCCAAAGTGCTGGCGGCCCAACCTCAGTTGGCCGCGAACGCGAGGAATGAGGCGGAACTGCGCGCCGCCTGCGCAGTCGGCGACGTCGAGTGGACTTACCTGAGGTTTGTCCGTGAAGACGATAATCATTGGCGCCCTGCTGCCGGCACCTTCGAAGGCTGGCCCAGGAACGCCAAGGACATCACTCTACTCGACCCCTGCATGGGTAGCGGCCACTTCCTCGTATTCGCACTGCCCATACTCGCGGCAATGCGTGCCAACGAGGAGTCCTTGTCGACGGTAGCAGCGATCGATGCCGTGCTTCGCGATAACCTCTTTGGGCTCGAGATTGACGTACGTTGTACGCAAATCGCCGCGTTCAACCTTGCGCTCGCCGCATGGCGTAGGGTCGGCTATCGAACATTGCCGCGGCCGCACCTCGCTTGCTCCGGTCTGTCAATCGGAATTACGAAAGCGGATTGGCAGAAACTAGCTAGCAAGGCTCTGGCCGCGACCCGGGTCGCTAGGCAATGTCAGGTTCAGGTTCCTGAGTTCCGAGCCCGAGCTGAGCGTGGCCTTGAGTTGCTCTACGAGATGTTTGCTAAAGCGCCGTTGTTGGGAAGCCTGATTAATCCTCGGCAGACTAGGGATGACCTGTTTGTCGCTGGCTTCAGGGAATTGGAGCAACTTTTTTCAGTCATTCTAACTGCGGCAGTCGGCGATGATGCCGAGGAGATGTTTGTTGCGGCGCAGGGCATGACAAAGGCGGCCGAACTGCTTAGCCGGCGTTTTACTCTGGTTGCGACGAATGTTCCCTATCTCGTAAGGGGTAAGCAGGGGGACGGAATTAGGGAGTTTTGTGCGGACTATGCTCCAGAAGCAGACAGGGATTTAGCGACGGTCTTTCTAAAACGATGTGCTGACTTTTCAGAGCCGAAGGGGACCTACGCCGTTGTGGCGCCGACCAACTGGCTATCACTGAAGTCATACAAGTCATTTAGAAAGATGATCGTTGATGCCCAAAAACTGAATTTCATCGCCAAGGTTGGTTCGGGTGCAACGGCGAAAGCAAGCTGGGATACGCTACGTGCATTGACCATCATTACGATGGACGAAGACAATGAAACATACTTCGCCGCTGGATGCGAGACAAGTGCCGTTACCGAGGCAGATCGTGCTCTTGCGCTGCGTACGGAAAGCGTTTGCGTCGCGGCTCGTGCCGATCTGCGGAGCAATCCAGATACTGCGTTTTCAATATCTGGTGTGGCTCGCGGAGCGTTGCTTGGACAATATGCGGAGTCGATACAGGGTCCATCCACCGGCGACTTCCCAAGATTTGGTCGCTATTTTTGGGAGGTGGCAAACTGGGGTCCAGATTGGGAATTCCAGCAGACATCTATTGCCGAAACAGAGATGTTTGCTGGTTGTAAGTTCGTGGTGCGATGGGAAGGTGGATCTGGTGACTTAGCTAGGCATCCTGGTGCGGCGATCCGCGGTACGCAGGCGTTCGGTAGACGTGGTGTCGTCGTTACTCAAATGCGGTCGCTGCCTTCTTCGCTCTTCGTGGGGCGGTGGTTCGACAATAATGTCGCTGTGCTGCTGCCAAAGAAGGAGCAATACCTCGGCGCAATTTGGACGTTCTGTTCTTCTGCGGAGTTCTCTCAACGCGTTCGTCGCGTTGATGACAAGCTTGGTGTCACAAACGCTAGTTTGACGAAGATCGAGTTTGACTTTAAGAGATGGAGCGGCGCATTCGAGCAACAGTGCCCGCTGGGCTTGCCGCGCCCAAAGTCTAGGAACCTGAATGAGTGGGTTTTTGATGGATCTGTCGTTGACTCCAAATTGCCGCTTCTCGGGGCGGTGGCTCTGTTGGTGGGGTTCCGATGGCCACGCCAGGCTGGAGTGGAATTTCTAGATTGCCCAGCCGTACAAGCGGGTCGTTACAGCGAGCACAATGATCAGGATGGAATTGTTTGTGTGTCAGCAACAAAAGGAAAACCGCCTGCTGATGAACGATTGAATGCTTTGCTGTCAGCGGTGTATGGCGCCGAGTGGTCCGCTGGCAAGCTGACCGCTCTGTTGTCAGAGGTCGGCTTCTCCGGAAAGTCGCTCGATGACTGGCTCCGTGACGGCTTGTTCGAGCAGCACTGCGCGCATTTCCACCAACGCCCATTTGTGTGGCACGTCTGGGATGGTCGACGCGATGGTTTCCATGCATTTGTGAACTACCATCGGCTCGCCGCGCCTAAAGGCGAGGGGCGGCGCACGCTCGAAAAACTCCTTTACTCCTATCTCGGCGACTGGATCGATGTGCAGCGACGTGGAAGCGCCGCAGGGGTAGAGGGAGCCGATGCGCGTCTCGCTGCTGCAGCACATTTGAAAGGGGAACTGGAAAAGATCCTGGCCGGTGAGCCGCCCTATGATCTATTTGTGCGCTGGAAACCACTCGGTGAGCAGGCTATCGGGTGGGAGCCTGATATCAATGACGGCGTTCGTGTAAACATTCGACCCTTCATGACCGCGCGCCCATTTGGCGCGCGCGCGAAGCATGCCTGCATCCTGCGCACCACGCCCCATATCAAATGGGAGAAGGACCGCGGCAAGGAGCCGCAGCGCCCGAAAGAGGACTTCCCGTGGTTTTGGGGCTGGGATGAAGCCACACAGGACTTTGCCGGCGGCGATATCTTCGACGGCAAGCGCTGGAACGGCCTCCACTACTCCAATAAAGCCAAGCGCGCGGCTCGCGAGGCGCGCTCGAGGAGCGCCCGATGACACCGCCCGCACCCCGCAACTGGCCCTATCCCGGATCGGGCTGGTGGAAGTTCGACTTTCATGCGCACACGCCCGCGTCGACAGATTTTGGCAAAGGCCCGGATCAGGCAAAGCTCCGGCAGATGTCGCCGAAAGACTGGCTGCTCGGCTACATGCGTGCGGAAATTGATTGCGTGGCCGTGACGGACCACAACAGCGGCGAGTGGATCGAACCGCTGAAAAGGGCACTTGCCGAGCTGGAGGCCGAGAATCATCCGCAGTTCCGCAAGCTGTATCTGTTCCCCGGGGTCGAGCTCACGGCGAACGGCGGAATTCATGTGCTAGCGATTTTCGATCCAAGCTGCACTGGAACGGATATCGCGAAGCTGCTGGGTGCGGTCAAGTACTCCGGGGCGGCGGGAGAAAGCTCCGTAGCGGCAAACTGTTCCACCATTGAGGTCGTTGAGGCCATCGCAAACGCGAAAGGCATTCCGATCCTGGCGCACGCCGACTGGCATTCGGGTGCATTTAGGGAGCTTTCGGGCAATACGTTGGTGCCACTGCTGGACTGTCCCACCCTGTTTGCCATCGAGATCAGCGATCCGGCTGCACCGAAACCGGTTTGCTACCAGGATCGAAAGCTCGCCTGGGCGGA
>JAJZAL010000041.1 GCA_021799405.1 Acidobacteriota bacterium | reverse complement strand
CGGTTGGTTTCGGCATAGGCGGCCATCAGGTAGATGAAGAAAGCCAGAAACTGGAACCCGCCAAAGATGTTCCATGTGACGATGCCCTTGGTGGCCTGCTGCTCGACGATGGTGCGCAGGTTAAAGGAACCGGCGCGCAGCACCACGCCCACCAGCGAAAGCCCCAAAGCCAGCTCGTAACTGATCATCTGCGCCGATGAGCGCAGCGCGCCCAGCAGCGAATATTTATTATTCGAGGACCAGCCAGCCAGCGCGATGCCGTAAACGCCGATGGAGGTGACGCCGAGAAGAACCAGCAGGCCAATATTGACATCGGAAATCTGAAAGAGATCCATGCCTTTCGGACCGATATTCGGCGCGCCGAAGGGAACAACCGCGATCGAAATGAGCGCGCAGCCCAGAGAGATGAGCGGCGCCAGCAGATAGAGAGGCTTGTAAACGCTGGTGGGAATCAGGTCCTCCTTGAGGAACGACTTGGCGCCGTCCACCAGCGGCTGCAGCAGGCCAAACGGCCCCACGCGGCTGGGTCCCCAGCGATTCTGAATGTGGCCTACGAGCTTGCGCTCCAGCAATACCGTGTAGGCGACACCCAGCAGAAGCACGACCGTAACCACGGCCACTTTGAGCAAGCTCCACAGAAAAAATTCAAAAATCGTCACGTGCGTCCAGCCTTTTCTCTACTTTGTTGCCATCTTGAGCGAAGACTTGAAACTGCATTCCGGCTTCGCTCTGCGATGCACGCTGTCTCTTCCACTTATGCCGTGCGGAATCGCTAATCCGCCGCGGATTCTGTCACTGCCTGCGTCTGGTGCCGTTCCAGGTCCTTCAATGCGAAGCTGTAGCGGCCCAGGGTTGCGGAGGTAAATAAGCTATCGTGCGCGGGAACGATAAGGCCCGCGCCGTCCGAGCTTGATGCGGAGCGGCCCTGCGCTGCACCCAATTCTGTGCGCACATCATTGCCGCTCAACAAATTGATCCGGTCCAGTGTATAGCCGGGAACCAGCCGCTCGATCTCGTCCAGTACGGCCAGGGGATCAAGCGGACTGAGCCGGGGTTCAAGTCCCTGGGCCGCGAGCCACACAGCATGGCGGTCGGCTTCGCCCGCCTGCGCGCCGCGCGACTGCCCCAGATCGGCACTGACTCCGCCCTTGCCGAAAGGCACCAGAGCCTTTACATCGGCGCCCATCTCTTCCGCCAGCCGCACCAGAATTTCAAAGTCTGGTTTGACGCCGGCGCGGTCGGCCGCTTTCTTCACCAGTTGCAGATCGCCGTAGGTGCTGGTGACCGTACCCGCCTTTTCGTAGAGACTGGCGGCGGGAAACACCACATCGGCGAGAGCCGCGGTTTCGGTAAGAAAAAGATCCTGCACCACGACAAATGTGTTCTTGAGAGCAGCAGCATCCATGCCCTGCTTGCCGACCGGGTTGGCGCCCACGACGAGCAGCGCGCCCAGATCGCCCTTGCCGGCCGCCGCAAACATCTCAGGCAGCGTTTTGCCGGGCGCCGCGGGTAATCCCGGATACTCGGCGAAGGCGCCGGGCTCCGTTACGGGCACATAGCCGGGCAGCAGATCCGGGAAGAGTCCCATGTCGGCCGCGCCGCGGGAGTTCGAGTGGTCGCCCACGATGGCGAAGCGAACAGAATCGGGATTTGGACCCCGCTTCAGGCCCCAGGCGACGAGATCCTCGACCCCCTGGCCACGAAAATCCGCGCCGAAGATGACGACGAGTGCTTCCTCAGCCATGACCGCTTTGGCAAAATCGGAATCATTGCGGTCGAGGATGGAGGTCAGATCCTTGTAGCCGTTGGGCGGAAGCCCCTGCACGGCCTTCGCCTGCCGCTCCAGCTTGATGGATTGCGAGTTGGCGATGTAGAGGCGGGCTTTGTTGAGCCGCACATTGGTGCGCAGGATCCAGGCCAGCAGCGGATGCTCCTCGGTCGGATTGCCGCCCACCAGCAGGATGGCCGGGGCTGCTGCGATATCGCGCAGGCTGGCCGCTTTGTCTTTATGCCCGGCGAGGGCGCGCGCAAAGGCCGCATAATCGGTCGAGCGCGCGTGATCGATGTTGTTGGTGTGGAGGACGGTGCGCGCGAACTTTTGCAGCAGGTAGTTCTCTTCGTTGGTGGTGCGGTTCGAGCCGATCACACCGATCGACGCGCCGCCTCGCGTCTCGCGAATCTCCTTGAGCTTGCTCGCCGCGGCAGCGAGCGCCTGTGCCCACGTGGCCGGCTCCAGCTTGCCCGCCGCGTTTCTCACCATCGGCGTGGAAAGCCGCTCCCGGCTCTCGACAAAATCGAAACCGAAACGTCCCTTGGCGCAGAGGAAGTCGCCGTTGATGCCGCCCTTGTCGCGGTTGTCAGAGCGGATAATCACGGCATCGCCATCGATCTGGCGCACGCCCAGCGTCACCCTGCAACCGTCGGCGCAATGGGGGCAGACGGTGGAGACATGCTTCATCTCCCAGGGACGGGTCTTGTAGCGATAGCTGCCGCTGGTACGCGCCCCGACAGGGCAAACGTCGATGCACATGCCGCACTGCTCACAGTCCAGCCGGTCGCCGCCGTTGGGCGTAATGACTGACCGGACGCCGCGGCTCTGCACACCCAGCGCCCACACATCCATGCCTTCGCCGCACATGCGCGTACAGCGGTAGCAGAGGATGCAGCGCGGCCGGTCATAGAAGACGGCAGGCGACCACTGCTGCTCCTCGCGGTGCTGCTTGGCCTCGACATACAGGCTTTCACCAGCGCCGTATTTGAAGTTCATATCCTGGAGCTCGCACTCGCCGCCGGCGTCGCAAACCGGGCAATCCAGCGGATGGTTGCCCAGCAGCAATTCGATGGTGCCTTTACGGGCCTCCGCGATCTCGGGCGATTCGGTGATGAAAACCTGGCCCTCGGCAACCTGCGTGGTGCAGGCGGTTTGCAGCTTGGGCACTTTTTCCTGGCGCACTACGCACATACGGCAGGCCGCCTGCAGGCTGAGGCCCGGATAGTAGCAAAAGGCCGGAATTTCGATACCAGCCTTGCGGCAGGCATCAATCAGCAGCGTGCCGGCGGGCGCTGTCAGCTTCTTTCCATCGACTGTAAAAGTTACGTCTGCCATTGGTCTCCAGCACTCCTACACTGCCGCTAGTTCTTCATGCCTGGCATACGGGCACGGCTTGCCGTTCAAATGATCCTCAAATTCCTTGCGGAACTTCTTGATAAAGCCCAGCGTGGGCATCGCCGCCGCGTCGCCCAGCGGGCAGAAGGTGCGGCCCAGAATGTTCTGCGCGATGTGCTGAATGTTGTCGATATCGCTGGCTGTGCCGAAACCGGCGTGGAAGCGGGTGAAGGTCTTCTTCAGCCAGTCCGTGCCTTCGCGGCAGGGAATGCACCAGCCGCAGCTCTCATGCTGATAAAAGCTGATTGTCCGCAGTGCGAACTCGACGATGCAGGTCTGGTCGTCGATCACGACCACTCCGCCTGAGCCGAGCATCGAACCGGCCTTGCCCACCTGGTCGAAGTCCATGCCCAGGTTTTCGATTTCTTCGGGCAGCAGTACCGGCGTCGATGAACCGCCGGGAACCACGGCCTTGAGCTTGCGCCCGCCGCGCACGCCTCCGGCAACGTCATAGATCATCTTCTTCAGGTTGTAGCCCATGGGCAGCTCGTAGACGCCCGGCCGCTCTACATGGCCACTGATGCCGAACAGGCGCGTGCCGCCGTTGCGCGGCGTGCCCACGGCGGCGTAGGCCTCCGCCCCCATGGCGATCACATGCGGCACGGTTGCGATCGTCTCCGCATTGTTGATGATGGTGGGGCCGCCATAGAGGCCAACGACCGCCGGGAAGGGAGGCTTGATGCGCGGCACTCCGCGCTTGCCTTCGAGCGACTCCATCAGAGCCGATTCCTCGCCCACTTCGTATGCGCCTGCGCCGGATTGCGTGATGATCTGGAACTCCGTCTCCGAGCCGAAGATATTCTTGCCGAGAAAGCCGCGAGCATAGGCATCGGCGACGGCCTTCTCCACAATTTCCAGCAGATACCGGTACTCGCCGCGCAGGTAAATGAAGCCCAGCTTGGAGCCGATCGCCAACCCCGCAATAATCGTGCCTTCGATGACCGAGTGCGGGTCATGCAGGAAGATGAGGTGATCCTTGCAGGTGCCGGGCTCGCTCTCGTCGCCGTTGACCAGCACGTATTTCGGCTTGGGTGATTGCTTCGGCACAAAGGACCACTTCATGCCGGTGGCGAAGCCCGCGCCGCCGCGGCCGCGCAGGTTGCTGGCCTTCATCTCGTTGATGATCCAGTCCGGGCCCTGTTCCAGGCACTTCTTCGCGGACTGGTAGCCGCCCAGCTCAAGATAGCGGTCGATATTTGCCGCACCCTGGCCGAAGCGGCGGGTGACGATCTTTACTTCATCGGGATGAGAGACAAGTCTAGGCATGAGGAGCCTTCCCTTCTGCCTTTCGCCCCAGCGACGTAGACCCGTCGCCGGGGAACCCGGCCTTCGCGCGATAGCCTTCGAGGATGCCGGGGACGAGTTCAGGTTTCAGCTCGTCGTGAAAGTCGTAGTTCACCTGAATGGCCGGCGCCCAGCAGCAGGCCCCGATGCATTCCACTTCTTCGAGCGAAAAAACGCCGTCGGAGGTGATGCCTTTGTGGCCGACGCCCAATTCCTTCTGGAAGCGGTCCAGGATGTCGTAGCCGCCCCGCAGCATGCAACTGATATTGGTGCAGACCTGAATGTTGTATTTGCCCGCCGGTTTGAAGCGGAGCATCGAGTAGTAGGTGGCTACGTTGCGCACATCCAGCTCCGTGATGCCGATGCGCTCGGCTACTTCGGCGATGACCGCGTCGGAGAGGTAACCGATCTCATCCTGCGCATAGAGCAGCATGGGAACCAGCGCGGAGCGCTTCACCGGATATTTCGCGACCAGCGCGTCAAAGCGGGCCGCCAATCTGGGCGAAAAGATCGACATGGTTTCAGAACTCATTGCATTAACTCCCGTGCCCACGCTTCCGCTGCTAAATCCATCTCTTCCTCGCCCTCACCCGATCGCAATCTTCCGGTTTCAGTCAACTCCAGTAGTCCATTCCGGCCGTCCTCGCGTGTCCAGCGCACCGTTGCGCCCTGCCGTTCCAAATCCAACCTGGCGCTGCCGCGCCGCACAGTAATCCGATTTTCATCCGCCTCGATGGCCGCCTGTCGGTTGTCGGCCAACCCGTGCACCGCGGTGTAGCTGCGGAGGAGGGAAGTGAGGGACGTCCAAAGCTCTCCGTATAACTGAGTCGCCGAGGGCACTAGCGATCAATCTCCCCCAGCACGATATCGATCGAGCCCACGACTGCCACCACGTCGGCCAGCATGCGGCCCTTGCACATGGTCTCCAGCGCCTGCAGCGTGGCGAACGACGGATAGCGCATGTGAACCCGGTAGGGCTTGGCCGTGCCATCGGAGACCACGTAGTAGCCCATCAGCCCGTGTCCTGACTCGATCGCCTGATAAACCTCTCCGGCAGGTACCGTAAAGCCCTCGGTGACAATCTTGAAGTGATGGATCAGCGCCTCCATCTGCGTCTTCATCTTCTCGCGATCCGGCAGCACAATCTTGGGCGCGTCAGCCTTGATCGGTCCTTCGGGCATGCCGTCGAGCGCCTGCTGGATGATCTTCGTGCTCTCGCGCATCTCCGTCAGCCGGCACAGATAGCGCGCCCACACGTCTCCATCCGTCGACGTGGGGACGTGGAACTTAAACTTCTCGTAGCCGGAGTAGGGCATATCGCGCCGGACGTCGAAGTCGATGCCCGAGGCCCGCATGACCGGCCCGGTAACGCCGAGCGCAACCGCATCCTCGGCTGACAAATAACCCACGCCCTTCAGGCGGTTGACGAAGATCGGATTTCCGGTCAGCAGGTTTGAGTACTCGTCAATCTTCTCCGGAAATGTCTGAATGAAAGCGCGCACACGATCGAAGAAGTCCAGCGGCGGCTCCATTGCAAGCCCGCCGACGCGGATGTAGCTGGTCATCATCCGCTGGCCTGAAACCATCTCGAAGATCCTGAGGATATCTTCGCGCTCGCGGAAGGTGTAGAGAAAGACCGTCAGCGCGCCTATATCCATCGCGTGCGTGCCCAGCCAGATAAGGTGTGAATTCAGACGGGTCAGCTCGGCAAGCAGCACGCGGAGCCACTGGGCCTTTTCGGGAATCTCAAGCTCCAGAAGCTTTTCGACGGCCAGGCAATAGCAGAGGTTGTTGGCCATCGGGCCGAGGTAGTCAACCCGGTCGGTGAGCGGAACCACCTGCTGGTAGAACTTGGCTTCGCAGGTCTTCTCGATGCCGGTGTGCAGATAACCGATCTCGGGGTAGAGACGGACCACGATTTCGCCGTCGATCTCCAGCACCAGCCGCAATACGCCATGCGTAGACGGATGCTGTGGCCCCATGTTGAGGACCATGTGCTGGTCCCTGGCGCCTTCGGCTACAGGGGCTTCCAGAATGGGCGTGCCAACAGTGGCAGTCATTTAGCGATAGCCCTCCACCGGGTAGTCTTTGCGCAAGGGATGTCCCGGCCAATCTTCGGGCATCATGATGCGGCGCAGGTTGGGATGGCCTTCAAAGCGGATGCCGAAGAGATCGAAGACTTCGCGCTCGTAGTAGTTGGCGCCGGGCCAGACCGTGGTGATGGATTCCACTGCAGGGTCCGTATCCTCCAGCAGAACGCGCAGCCGGATGCGCTCTTTGTAGCGGTGCGACAGGATGTGATAGCTCAACTGAAAGCGCGGCGAGGAAGGGAACCAGTCGACCGCGGTGACATCTTCGAAGAAGTTATATCCAGCCGCCTGCACCGTGGCGCACGCGGCGCGAATCTCCTCGGACGCGATAGTCAGCGTGAGTTCGTTCCGGTCAAACTTGGCGTCAGTGAGGGCTTCGGGATTCCATGCCAGGATGGCTTTCACGGCGGGATGATCCGGTAGCCCTTCGAGAACAGCCGCCTTGCCGGACAATGTGTTTTTAAATGCGTCGTCCATGTTCAGAGGTCCGCCTTGTCCTGACTCCAGTTCAGGATGCCTTTGCGCACAATGTAGTAGAGGCCAACCGCCACGAAGCCCAGGTAGACAAGCATCTCCCAGAAGCCAAAGAGGCGTGAGCCGGTGATCTGGGGCAGCTTGCGGTAGATCACCGCCCAGGGCATCATGAAGACCGCTTCCACGTCGAACAGGATGAACAGCACGGCCACCAGATAAAAGCGCACGCTGAAGCGCCCGCGGGCATCGCCCACCGCCTCGATGCCGCACTCGTAGGGTGCCAGTTTGGTCTTGCTGTTGCGATGCCGGCCAATGAACCATGAAGCCGTAATCATCCCTACCCCAAGCAAAAATGCGGCAAGGATTTGCATCAGGAGGGGAAGATACTGCCAATCATAAGGAATCATGTCGCCCAGCCCAGATAGGTCTCTCAAGATGGCTCCCGGTCCACCGGCTCAACAAGCGTCTCCGATGAAAAAGGTTGCTGGTTTGAGATTAGGTTTTCAGCCGCGTCCCGTCAAGGTTGTGAGGTGCAAGCCAGCATCGAGAGGTTGCCTGCCCACCCCAATTCGAGCGCCAGACGAGGTGGTCCGGCGCACCGCGATGGAGACTCCTGTAAAGGATTGCACATCCGGCCGATGCGCTCTCGCCGGGCCTTGAGACAGACTCGGGCGCCGCGGCGTTAATGGATGATTCTCCTGGCCGTCCACAGGGTCCTGTTCTTCGCGATTCGGCTTTGTCTGGCGCCGTCGCCTGTGCAGGACGCACGTCATGGTGCGGGGCAGCGATACCAATATGTGAACAGGGAGCATCAGGTGTGATCGCCGTCACATCGGTTCCCGTTTTGGAACGAGATACTGCCCGCATCACCCGAAAGAGAGAGTACCTTCGTTATCTGAAGATTAGTTGAAAAACGCCGAAAAGTAGTTCAGGCAAAAGAAAATGGCGACATTGACTTCAACAGAAATCCCGATCGCGGCGCCGCTTTTGACGGCAGGCGAGATGCCCGCACGCTCAAACCGGCGCAGGCGCATCACTCCCGAGGCCGGGTGCGCACTTGAAGTTCTTGGCCACGCCATTGAATACCTGACGGATGAACTTGTGCATGAGGGCGGACCGCTCTCGCTGGACGACGGGCGGTTGCAGGCCATTCAATTGCTCATGGCGATCAATCGGGAAGTCTATTACGCCTGCCCCGAGGTCATCTCCTTCAGCGAGCGCTGCCGTTCACTGCTGGGACTTCGAACCGCTTCATGATTCCGGACGAGCGTCCTGGATCACCACGAGCGCGAAGGTCACCCCCCTCCGAGAGATGAGTATTTTGGATTTGCGATAGGATGCGCTACTGCCTGCTACTGCCCGTAGATCAGCACGGCAAACAGCACCAGCCATGCCAGGCTCATGCAGTGCCAGAACCAGGCCGTTGAGTCAACCGCGATCTGTCGTTGCCCAACCTGCTTGAGCAAGCCGAGAGCAACCAGGCACACCAGGAGCGCCAACACGCCGAAAAGCAGATGTGCCGCGTGCAAACCGGTGATGACATAAAAGAAGTAGCTGGCCGGGGTAGCCCAGCGGTCAAATGCAAACCCCTGTTCGGTTAACTGTTTCCATGCGAGTCCCTGTCCCGCGAGAAAGAGAAGCCCCAACGCCAGGGTCGCGGCCAGCCAGGGCCGTGCGCGGCGCAGGGCCGGGCGTCCCAGTCCCAGCCACTCCTCCAGCACGTCGATCTCGTGGAAGATGCTCTGGCGGGCAAATTCCATGGTTAGAGTGCTGAGCAGAAGAATGGCGGTGTTCAAGTAGAGGATGGGCGGCAGCAGGATCGGGTGCCAGTCACCAATCTGGCGCAGAGTGCGAGGGTCCATGTGCGTATCGACCTGGCGTGCGTAGAACATGACGACCAGCGCCACAAAGAACATCATGTCGCCTGCCAGGGCGCAAAGGACAAAGGTGCGTACACGGTAGAGATTTTCCCGCGGGCCACGGGGCTGATTTTTCCAGTTGTCGTCGCCCCCGCCTCCACCACCACCGGTCGGGCGCCGGTCAACAGGCGGCTTGCCGCCGGTACCAGGCGCTTTCCGTTCTATCTCCGCGGGGATGGCAGAAAAGATGGAAGGCATAGAGCACCCTTTTGAAGATGAGGTTACTCCAACTTGAGCTTGGACGCATCCCGAATTATGAGAGACAGCATAGATAGCGGAACAGATTGTTTGATGCGATCAAATTGAAATGGTGGCGCCCGCTTGCGCAGCTTTCGATTGAGCCCGCGATGCTCTCACAATCTCAACAAAAAAGCGGTGAACCCGCCGGTCGGCGGAGAGTTCGGGATGAAAAGTGGCCGCCATGACCGAGCCCTGCCGCACCAGCGTCGGGAAGCTATCGCGCCGGGCCATGACCTCTACATCGGCGCCGGTTTCCGCAATCCGCGGGGCGCGGATGAAAACCATCTCCAGCGGGCCGCCGGGAAGCAGGGTTTCAGCGGTCAGGATCGAAGAGTCGATCTGGCGCCCGTAAGCGTTGCGTTCGACCACGGCGTCCAGAATACCCAGGCTTCGCTGTGCCGGGTTGCGAACCTCGCGGGCCAGCAGAATGGAGCCCGCACAGGTGCCGAAGACCGGCCGCCGCCCACAGAACTCCTTCAACGCCAGAAAGAAATGGTGCTTGTCCAGAAACTTCAGCATGGTCGTGGATTCGCCGCCGGGAAGCACAAGCCCGTCCAGCTCTGCGAGCTGCTCAGGCTTGCGGACTTCGCAGGGCTCTGCTCCCGCTTCGGCCAAGGCGGTGGCGTGGGCTGCATAGTCGCCTTGAATGGCCAGCACGCCAATGCGGGGTGTGTCCAGCTTGGTCAACGCTGCTCCCGTCTGGTGGAAACGAAAGGATTCAAGATATTTACACCAAAGCTTTTGAAGTCTCTAACATTGCGAGTCGCCACGATGAGGCGCCGCACTCGAGCCGTGGCGGCAATCATGGCGTCGCCACTCAAATCGTCGGATTTGCCCGCCATCAGCCTCGCCCACTCTCGAAACGTCATTCCGTCCATCGGCACAACAGCAAAGGTGGCCATTACCTTTTCCAGCCAGGCTTCGATTTCCACCGCCTTTGACGGGTTCTGTTTCCGTGTGATTTCGGCGCCTTCCTGAATCTCTCCGATCACGACGGCAGGAATGGAAATATCGCGGGCGGAAACAGAATCAAACCAGGCGAGGACGGCGCCGTGGGGCTTGGCTTTTCGTAATTCCGAAACCACGTTGGTGTCGAGCAGGAACACGGCGCTTAGCCCTCCGGTTTCCAGGCGCGAAGGCGCAGTCTGCGCCGAGGTGGCACAAAGAGGTCACGCGGGCCGTTGGGATCGAGAAGAACGTCTTTAATGGATGGTCTGGATTCTTCAGTCAGTCTCTGCCACTCGTCGATGGGAACCAGCACGGCCGTCTCGACCCCGCGCCGGGTCACAATCTGAGGGCCGTCTTTGACTGCGGCGTCGAGAAGTTCACTGAAGCGGGCTTTGGCGGAATAGACAGGCCAGCTCATAAGTACCTTCCAAATAGTCATATCACTAGTTAGATGACCATGTCCACTTCTCTTGCCTTCACTCATCCCGGGAGAGATCAGGCGCCGTTTCATCCGGCTGAAATCGATAGATATTTGTGTGATTTAGTCGCTGTTGACGGGGGGATTAGCGCCAGGAGTGTAAATTCCGCCAATTCTCACAGCGTTCGTACGGCGACTTCTTCGCGGCGGCGGCATCGGGCCGAGCAACTTCTTGATTGGCGGGGAAATGACTCCGGGAACGAAGCCAAACATGCTGCTGAAGAACTCTATGCAAGGGATGAAATTTGCCAAAAACATCCCTCCACGACTAAAGGCCCGCCTCTGTATTCAAAGGCGTTATTGGCACGTCCGAAGCCGCGCCTGTTATAAGACCCCGCTCGCATCGGGCTTCTCAGCGACATGTAAGGCCGATGCGACTGCGCTTGCCTCGTGCCGGTCCACGACCGTGCCTGCAGCCACGCAGTCTTCGCACAACCACCGATGCGAATCCTCTTCAGAAGTCATAAACCTTTATGGGTATTCATGACAGTTCCTCGCGCTCGCCTCGCGCTGGTGTTACCAGCCACGCGTCTGCAGGAGCTGCGACTCCTCGATGGCTGCCGCCGCCAGGCCCTTCATGGTGCCGGTTACCTGTTCGCTGACCTCCGCCAGAACCTTGGGGTCGTTGTAGTGGGTCGTGGCCATTACGATCGCTTTGGCGCGTGAGACAGCTTCTTCGCGCTCCTGCGGCGATTTCTCGACGTCAAGTGGAGTGGCGCGCTCTTTCATGAAGATTCCCGAGCCGACAAAGATGGCTTCCGCGCCCAGTTGCATCATCAGCGCGGCGTCGGCGGGCGTGGCAATACCCCCGGCGGAGAAGTTGGGCACGGGCAGTTTGCCCGTCTGCGCCACCATGTGAACCAGCTCATAGGGTGCCTGCAGTTCCTTGGCGGCCGCGTATAACTCCTGCTCGGTCAGCACCGTGAGCTGGCGCATCTCGCGCGTGATCTGCCGCATGTGCTGCACGGCGTGGACGACGTCGCCGGTGCCGGCCTCGCCCTTGGTGCGGATCATCGCCGCGCCTTCGGCGATCCGCCGGAGAGCTTCGCCCAGGTTGCGCGCGCCGCAGACAAAGGGCGTCGTGAAGGCATGTTTGTCGATGTGGTGAGCCTCGTCGGCGGGCGTGAGGACCTCGCTCTCGTCGATGAAGTCCACACCGATCTCCTGCAAAATCTGCGCCTCGGCAAAGTGGCCGATCCGGGCCTTGGCCATGACCGGAATAGAGACCGCCTGCATGATCTGCTTGATCAGACCGGGCTTGGCCATCCGGGCCACGCCGCCTTCGGCACGGATCATGGCCGGCACGCGCTCGAGCGCCATGACCGAAGCGGCGCCCGCCTCCTCGGCAATCCGGGCCTGCTCCACGTTCATCACGTCCATGATGACGCCGCCCTTAAGCATCTCCGCCAGGCCCACTTTCAGGCGCAGACTGGTTCCGCTGAAGCTCTTGTTTCCGTTCTCTTCCGGCATGGTTCCTCGACCTCGATTCAAGGCGGTTTCCGGGCACACTGGAATCCGAAAACCCGCACATTTATCTCACCCTCCAGTTTAGCAGCGATGCGACGTGAAAGGTTCGCTGTCTGGAACTGCTTGTTGAAGCCGCGCGCAAACCCAGCGGACTTTCATGAGCGTTTTCCAATCTGTTCTGACCTATTTCTGGCCACTCTTCTGCAGAGATTCACGGCAAATGGCTACAGCACATCCATTGCCGGCGGCCGTCGAGACGCGCAAGCCGGGAACTGCCGCGGAGGACGAGGTTGCCTGCGCGCAGGCGCTGGTGTCGGCTCCACAGCAGGAAGAAGAAGCCGGCCCGATGCGCTTCGGCGGACCGGTGGCGCGGCTTCCGGTGCAACTGGATGTCGCCATCCCGGTGCGGGGTTTTCGCGTGCGCAATCTGCTGGCACTGGAGGCAGGGCAGGTGATCGAGTCGCAGTGGAGCAACGGGGACGATCTGCCGCTGGCTTCAGGAGAGGTACAGCTGGCCTGGAGCGAGTTTGAGGTGATTGATACGCAATTGGCGGTGCGGGTCACTCGCCTGGCCTGAGCGCGGGCGGAGTTGAAGAAGCGGAAACGAGAGACGAAGCGGAGATGAGGCAGACGAGCAGAGGGAAGAAGGCGCAGGAACCGGTGGCGGGGCTGGCAGGCTGGTTGCTGGCGCGGATCGGGCGGCGGCGAACTGAGCGTGTGCGGCCCAGGCTGGCGCTCGTGGACCGGATTACGCTGGCGCCGCGGCAGACGCTGGCGCTGGTGGAGGCGGAAGGGCGCCGGTTTCTGGTGGCAACTTCGGCCGAAGGCGGTCCGGCGTTCTATCCGCTCGACGGCGGAGCGCGTCCAGCGCCGCGGTTTTCGAGGGTCTCATGGTAGGCGCATGGGCGGTGCGGGCCGCGGGGATTGTGTCTCCCGCGCCTCTGTTGCCCGACCTGAATGCCCGCTTCCATCCTTCGGATTCGACGCCGTGGACGATCCTCTTTGTTCTCACGCTGATTACCTTGCTGCCGGCGATTCTGATGGCGATGACGCCGCTGGTGCGGCTGCTGGTGGTCTTTCACTTCTTGCGCCAGGCGCTAGGCACGCAGACAGCGCCTTCGAATCCCACGCTGATGGGGCTGGCCCTGATGATGACATGGTTTCTGATGGCGCCGGTGCTGAACCAGGTGGACCAGCAGGCCGTCGAGCCCTACCGCGCCGGGCAGATTACCGGCATGGAGGCCATCGATCGCGGCGCGCAGCCGGTCAAGCATTTCCTGCTGAAGTATGCGCGCGAGAAGGATCTCGCATTGTTTACGGCGGCCGGGCAGGTTCCCCGGCCAAATACTCCGGACGATCTGCCCATGCGCGTGGTGGTGCCGGCCTACATCCTCTCGGAGTTGAAGGCCGGCTTTGCCATTGGCGCGGTACTTTTTCTTCCGTTCCTGTTGATCGACATGGTGACGGCTTCAATCACGACCTCGATTGGCATGTTCCAACTGCCACCGGTGGTGGTTTCGACGCCCTTGAAGATTTTGCTGTTTGTGATGGTGGATGGCTGGAACCTGTTGGCCCGTTCGCTGTTGAAGAGTTTTTGAGGAGACAAGGATGACGCCCGACCTGGTTGCCGAACTGCTGCGCCAGTTGATGAAGGAGGCGATGATTCTGGCCGCGCCGCTGCTGATTGCAACGGTGCTCATCAGCTTCGTGCTGAGCCTGATTCAGACCCTGACCAGCCTGCAGGAGCAGTCGCTGACCGCGGTGCCGCGGCTCGCGGCCATCGCTCTGATTCTGCTGGCGGGCATGCCGTGGTTTCTCGGCCGCATGGCGAACTACACACGCGCGCTGCTGGCGGATTTCCATCGTTTTCTGGGGTGAGAGAGGTAGCTGTCAAACCTCAGCTTTCAGGGCCTGCGCATGCCGGCACTGAACAAGCTGAAAGCCGATAGCTGAAAGCTGACCAATGACTGACTGGAGCAATTTTCTGAGCGCCATGACGCTGGCCCTGGTGAGGGTGAGCGGAATCGTGGTCTTTGCGCCCTTCTTCTCTTCGAGAGCGATCCCGGTGCGTGTCAAGGCGGTCTTCGTGGGAGCGGTGGCATTTCTGCTGGCGCCGCTGGTGGCCTCGCTGCCCGGGTCGCGGCCGGCCCTGGGTTTTTCGGCGTTGCTGGGCGAGTTGGCAGTCGGACTGGTCTATGGCCTCAACCTGGCTCTACTCGATGAAATGCTGCTCTTCGCCGGGCAGATTGCAGGTCTGCAGTTCAGTTTTTCCCTCGTGAATCTGCTCGATCCCGGCTCGTCGATCGAGACGCCGCTTCTGGGCGAACTGTTTCAACTGCTGGGCACGCTGGTGGTGATTGGCGCTGGCCTGGACCGAATTCTGCTGGCATCGCTGGTGCGCAGTTTTCAGGCTGCTCCGCTGGGGAGTTACGCGCTGGCGCCAACGTCCGCGCAGGCGATCGTGCGCGCTGCCGCCGGTATCTTTCTGGCGGCGGTGGAGCTGGCTGCTCCGGTGCTTGCGGCCACCATGCTGGTCGAAGTCGCGGTGGCGCTGATGGGAAAGCTCAGCCCGCAGTTGCCGGTGATGTCGCTGAGCGTACCGCTGAAGACGCTGACCGGCTTTGCCGTTTTGGCCGGCACGCTGGCGCTGTGGCCGCGCTTCATTGAGGCACGTTTTGCGGGACTTCTTGACCTGGCCCAGCGGTTGATCGCGGCTCCGGCGCACGGGGCCGGAGGATAGCCGATGCCGGGAGAGCGCACCGAACAGGCCACGCAGCACCGCCGCGAGAAGGCGCGCCGCGAGGGCGACATCCTGCACAGCCGCGAGCTGTCGGCGGCGGCCGGCACTCTGGCCGGGGTGATCGCGCTGGGCGCGGTGGGTGGCCGCTCGATTGAAGCATGGCGCGGAGCGTACGCCGCCTTTCTGGATATGGGTGCGCCCGGCCACTGGGAGCCGTCCGCCATTGTGCCCACGCTGCGCGCCATGCGCGGCCTGGCGCTGGCGGTGCTCGCCGGCCCGGCCGCGGTGATGGCGGCGGTAGCCGCGGCGGCGCTGGGGGCTGGAATTTTCCAGACCGGCGGCCTCAGCTTTTATGCCGGAGCGATTGGCTTCAAGGCGGATCGCATCAATCCGGTCTCGAACCTCCGCAATCTCTTCTCGCTGCGCGCGGCGGCCCGGCTGGGCAAGTCGCTCATCCCCGCGGCCTTGCTCGCTGTCTTCGCCGTCGAACGCATTGCCCGGCAACTTGCCGTGCCGCCGTTCTCGACGGCGCGGCTGGAGTTGCTTGGCTCCGACATCTACGGCCTGCTGCTGACGGCGGCATGGCTGCTCTTCGGCTGGTCGGCGATCGATTACATGGTGGAGTGGCAGAGCCGCGAGTCGCGTTTGAAGATGAGCCGCGACGACCTGCGCGATGAGTACAAGGAGACCGAGGGCAGCCCGCAGATCCGCAGCCGCATTCGCGGGTTGCAGCGGCAGATGCGCCGCCGCCGCGTGAAGGCGGATGTGGCGCGTGCGGCCGTGGTGCTGACCAACCCGACGCATTATGCCGTGGCCCTGGGCTTCGACTTCGCCACCATGGAGACGCCCAAGGTGCTGGCCAAGGGGCGCAACCTGCTGGCCGAAGAGATCAAGGCAGAGGCGCGGTGGGCGGGCGTGCCAATTATCGAGAATCCGCCGCTGGCGCGCTCGCTCTACCGCTCGGTCGAGGTGGGCAAGGCCATCCCGGTGGATCTGTATGCGGCGGTGGCTGCCATTCTGGCTTATCTCTACCGCCAGCGCGTCGAGGCTGAACTGAAGGCGCGCCGGGCTCACGAAGCCGCCCGCGCCAGCCAGTCCCACCCGGGCGATGCGCTCCTGCAAGGAGGTTCACGATGAGCACGACGGCATTGCCGGCCGGTTCGCTGCCGGCGCAACCGATCTGGCAGAGGCTGCGCGAATACATGCTGCCATTGGCCGCCATCAGCGTGATCTTTGTCATGCTGGTGCCGCTGCCGGCCGCGGGGCTGGACTTTCTGCTGGCGCTCTCGATGGCGGCCTCGTGTATTGTCTTTCTCTCCGCGATCCAGATCCGCCGCGCCGTTGAGTTGTCGGTCTTTCCCACGCTGCTCCTGTTGCTCACGCTCTTCCGGCTGGCTCTGAACATCGCCTCCAGCCGCCGCATCCTGCTGCATGGGCAGGAGGGCACAGCAGCAGCAGGCAAGGTCATCGAGGCCTTCGGGCAGTTCGTGGTGGGCGGCAACTACGTGGTCGGCTTTGTCCTCTTCCTGGCGCTGGTGGCGATTCAATTCTTAGTGGTTTCTCATGGTGCGGTGCGCACCGCCGAGGTGACGGCCCGCTTCACGCTCGACGCGTTGCCGGGCAAGCAGATGGCGATCGACGCCGATATGAACGCCGGTCTGATCGACGAGGCGGAGGCGAGGCGGAGGCGCCAGGCGATCGCCCGCGAGGCCGAGTTCTATGGCGCGATGGACGGCGCGGCGCGTTTCAACCAGCGCGACTCGCTGGCCACAATCCTGATTACGTCCATCAACATCATCGCGGGCCTGCTGATCGGGACGTTGCAGCAGGGCATCGCGCTGGGTGAGGCGGCGCGCACCTATACCGTGCTGACGGTGGGCGATGGGCTGGTGACGTTGATTCCGTCGCTGCTGGTCTCGGTGGCCGGAGGCATCACGCTGACCCGCGCCAACTCAGCCGGAATGCTGGGCAGCGAGATCCGCCACCAACTGCTGGCCCGGCCGGCCACGCTCTACCTGGCCGGTCTCGTTTCCGGGGCGATGTGCCTGATTCCGGGATTGCCCAAACTGGCCTTCCTGGCCGTGGCGGGAGGGCTCTTCTGGGGTGGGCGGCGCATGGCGGCGCAAGCGGGAGCCGCAACCCTGCCGGAAGCGGCTGCGGCGGGTGAGAAGAAAAAAGCTGAACAGGCGCAAGGTTTGGAACTGGCATCGCTGCTGCGCCTGGAAGACCTGACTCTGGAGATTGGCTTTCAGTTGATTCCGCTGGTGGATGAGAAGCAGGGCGGGCAGCTGCTCAACCGGGTGCGCTCGCTGCGCCGCCATCTCTCCGCGGAGATGGGCTTTCTGGTGCCGCCCGTGCATATCTCGGACAATCTGCGCCTCAAGCCGCGCGAATACGTCTTCTCGCTACGCGGCATAGAAGTTGGCCGCTGGCAGACGGAAGGCGCGCAACTTCTGGCGGTCTCCGGCGAGGCCGGCCGCCGTCCCCTGCCGGGGAAGGAGACACGCGAACCGGCATTCGGTGTGCCGGCGGTCTGGATCGTTCCGGCATTGGAGGATCAGGCCATGGCCGCCGGCTATTCCGTCGTTGATGCGGTCACGGTGATCACCACGCATCTGGGCGAGCTGATCCGGCAGCATGCCTGGGAGTTGCTGGGCAGGGCGGAGATCAAGCGGCTGCTGGACTCGCTCAACGAGAGCCATCCCAAGCTGCTGGAAGAGTTGGTGCCCAAGCTGCTGACGCTGGGCGAGGTGGGCCGGGTGCTGGAGCAGCTTTTGCGCGAGCGCGTCTCCATCCGCGACCTGGGATCGATTCTGGAGGCGCTGGTGGAGACGGCGCCGGTGAACAAGGGCCTGGTCGCACTGGTCGAAGCCGCGCGGCAGGCGATGGGGCGGCGTCTGGTCCGGCCGCTGCTCGATGGCGAGGGCCAGTTGCCGATACTGCTGCTGGATCCGTCGCTCGAAGAGGAGATTCTCTCGACGCTGGCGCCGGAATCCGGCCAGCGATTGCTCGCGGCCAACGCGGCGCCGGGGACTCCGGTGGTCCGGCGGCTGGCCGATTCTGTGAGACAACTCATCGGCGCGGCCCCCAACGCGGCAATGCCCGTGCTTCTTTGTCCCAGTCCGGCCCGGTATTCCGTGCGGCGCTGGCTGGAGCCGGTATTGCCGCGCCTGGCGGTGGTTGCCGCCGTGGAGATTCCTCCGGAGACCCGTTTGCGGCCGGTCGGAACGGTGCGCTGAGGCGGCAGGGTAGATGGGCCAGGCGATGAGGGCATATCCGCGGAAGCTTTGGGTTCAGTAAGGGGAGACTGCGATGGCGACAGATGCAGCGGTTGCAGCAGGAGATCAACGGAGGGCGCGTAAGGGCATGCCAGGAGGAGGATATCCACCCGTCGCGGCGGCTGTCCCGGTGCTGAATGGGGAGCAGGAGCGCGTGCTGCTCGAGCACTTGCCGATCGTGCGTTATCTCGCGCGGCGCATCCATGAGCGGCTCCCGCAGCATGTGGATATGGAGGATCTGGTTTCGGCCGGTGTGGTGGGATTGATGGACGCCTTCTCCAAGTTCGATCCCGAAAAGAAGGTGCAGTTTCGCAGTTATGCGCAGTTCCGCATCCGTGGCGCGATTCTGGACAGCCTCAGGACGCTCGATTGGAGCCCGCGCGAGCTGCGCCGCAAGGGCCGGGCGGTCGAAGAGGCGATTCGCGTGCTGACCGCGCGCCTGGGCCGCGCCCCGGGAGACGCTGAAGTGGCTGCGGAGATGGGGCTGGACCTGGAAGCGTACCAGCAGTTGCTGGGGGAGCTGAAGGGCCTGGAGATCGGCACGTTGCACATCGAACGCAACGAGGAATCGGGTGAGGAAGAGCTGGCCTATGTGCCGGGCCGGCCCGAGGAAAACCCGCTCTTCCGTTGCCTGCGGGGCGAGCTTGAAGAGCGGCTTACCGAAGCGATCGCCAACCTGCCCGAGCGGGAGCGGCTGGTGATGACGCTCTACTACTACGAAGAGATGACCATGCGCGAGATCGGGTTGGCGATGGGGGTGGTCGAGTCGCGCGTCTCCCAGATTCATGCCTCGGCGGTGTTGCATCTGCGCGGCGCGCTGAAGGATCTGGCGGCGCGCGGGGCCTTTCAGCAGCGAGCGCCGCGGAGGCCGCAAACGGCGCAACGAGGTTGACTCGGGCAGGCTGGCGAGGCGTAAAGGGGCCAGTAAAGTGGCTGCTTGATTCTCCGGTCTCCCGGCACCCGGAGCGCGGCATGGCGGAGCGAAGCCGGCAAAAGCTGATGACCAGGCGAATCCGTGCGAGGCAAAACGGTGGGAGGGACGGAATTGGCGGAAAAGACACTGAAGCAGGATGAAATCGACGCGCTCTTTGAGGCGGCGCGGAGTTCGACTTCGGCCGCGGCGGCCGCGGATGTGCGGGCCCGGGTCGTGCCTTACAGTTTTTCCTCGGCCGGGCAGATTTCGAATGATCAGCTGCGCGCGATCAGCCTGCTCAATGACCTGTTCGCGCGCAATCTCACGCACAATCTGGCCGCGTGGCTGCGCACGCGCTTTCAGGTCAATCTGGTTTCGGCCGAGCAGATCCTCTTCAATGATTTTCTGCTGCGCATTCCCGAGATCAGCTATGTGGCGTCGGTGCGGCTGGAGCCATTGGGAGCGCTTTCGGTGCTGCAACTGGACCTGGGGCTGGCGCCGCCCATCATCGACCTGCTGCTGGGCGGCGAGGGCAGGGATGGGCCGTTGCGCGAGCTGACCGACATCGAGGAATCAATCCTGGGGAGCGTGGTGGAGATCATCTGCCGCGAGCTGACGGCGGCCTGGCAGCCGGTGGGCCTGAGCTTCAACTTCGAACGGCGCCAGATGCAGACCCAGGTGGCGCGGGTGATCTCGGTGGCGGAAAAGACGCTTTGCCTGAGTTTTGAAATCCGCATGCCGCACAGTTCAGGGTTACTCAACCTGGCCTTTCCCGCAGTGGTGGCCAACACCATCCTGCGCAGGCTGACCTCGGATTGGGGGCGCAGGCGGCGTCACACCGGCGAGGCGCGCGCGCGGGTCGAGGCGGTGGCGCGGCGGATCCGCTTCGGCGGCTCGCTGCAACTGCCGGCGGTGCGGCTGGTGGCCGGCGCTCTTGAAACTCTGGAGCCCGGAAGCGTTCTTGACCTTGGCCTGCCGGCCAGCACCGATCCGGTGTTGCGCGTGGGCGGCCAGGTACTCGCCAGCGCGCAGGCGATCCGGCTTGGCGCGTATCGCGGAGCTCACGTGGAGCGCACATTGGTTGAGGTGGAGAGATGAAGAGTTATTTGGAATCTTGGACGATAGCGGCCGCGGCATTATTCCCTCAGGCACTGTCTGGAGAGCCCGGGTTCGCCGAGGCCCCGCCTGAGCCTCCGAGGGAGGACTCGTTTGGCTTTGCAGCCTTCCTGGCCGGGGATGTGGAGGGGTGGTTTACGGTTTCTCTAGATGGCGCGATCCTGTCGGCTCCGCTGCTGGGGGAAGGCGTGGATCAGAAGGCCGGATGGGGCGAGCTGTTGCGTGAGACGTCCGAGGCCGCAGCCGGAGATCTTCTCGCCACGGCAGGAAAGAAGTGTCGGCTGGAAAAGTTCGAGGCAGTTTCCGGGCGCATCGAGGTTTCGCGCGCGTTTCAGTTAAGCTCCGGCGATCGCTCGTGGACGATCCTGGTCCGCGATGAAACGCGAGCAGCCGAATCCGGTGCGAGCCTTGCGTCCGAGCTGGAGCGGACGCCACGGGCCTTGAGTCCGGGGCTGGAATTGCTGCTCGATGTGGAGTTGGAGGCATCACTGCGCTTTGGCTCGCGCGAGATGCCGCTCGGGGAGATTCTCGACCTGGGGCCGGGAGATGTGGTGCAACTGGACCGGCACGTCTCCGATCCGGTGGATCTGATCATTGGCGACAAGATTGTGGCGCGCGGCGAGGTGGTGCTGGTGAACGGCAACTTCGGCCTGCGCGTGAGCGAGGTGGCCGAACCCAAAAAGCGTCTGGAGAGCATACGATGCCTATTCTGAAGCGAAGCCCGCGTACCCGGGAGGGACGGCTTCCGGTGGCGAGCCTTGCAAGCGAAGAGTCGCTGGGGGAATCGTCAGGCTGGCGCAGTGCTGTTTCGCCGGGGAGGCCGTCGAGGCTCTTTGCCACCTGCGCTCATCCCGGCTGCAACTCCGGCTGGCTGCAGCTTTGGCGAAGCCGTTCGACGCCGATGTTCGAGGGCGGCTGGAGCTGCTCGGCGGAGTGCACGCGAGCCAGGGTGGAGGCGGCGCTGCATCGCGAGGTCTCCGGACGTGGAACGGGCCGGATCGCGGCGCATCGCCATCGCATTCCGATCGGCCTGATCCTGCTGGAACAGGGTTGGATCACGCAGAGCCAGCTGCGCCGGGCTCTGGAGGCCCAGAAAGCGGCGGGAAAAGGCAGACTGGGCGAGTGGCTGGTCCGCCAGCATGCGGTCAGCGAGCCCGTGGTGACCAGGGCGCTGGCTTTGCAATGGAGTTGCCCGGTGCTGCCTTTGGAACAGCACGCGCCTGAATGGCTCGCAACTGCGATGCCGCGGCTGTTTGTCGAGGCATTTGGGGCGCTCCCGCTGCGCGTTGCGGCGGGCAGACTGCTTTACCTGGGATTCGAGCAGGGCCTTGACCCGGCGCTGGCCTTTGGCGTGGAGCAAATGACGGGGCTGCGGGTCGAGAGCGGGATCGTGCAGCAGGCGCACTTTCGCGAAGCGCACGTGCGCATGCTGGAATCGGGTTTTCCGCCGGCTGAACTGATTGAGGCGGTTTCAGAGGCGGCGCTGGCGCAGGCGTTTTCGAGGGCGCTTGAAAAAAATAAGCCGGCCGAGTCGCGTCTGGTCCGTGTCCACGGCTGCCTCTGGCTCCGCATGTGGCTGCGCCCGCAGATCGGGCCGCTGCCCGAAGTGAACGGCGTTCGGGATCTGATCGGTTCGATCGGATCGTTCTGATGCCGGTTGCGGGCCCGCTCATGGAATCGCGGCGAAGGCCGATAGACCATCCAGCAAAGGAGCCAGTGCATGAGCGAGATTCGAGCTCTGATCGTGGACGATTCTTCGGTGATGCGCAAGATTGTGGAGCGTGCGCTGCGCCAGGCAGGGCTGGACCTGCAGCCAGTCCATGAAGCGGGCAATGGTGCTGAGGCGTTGGAACTGCTCAAGGCGAAGCAGGTGGATCTGATCCTCTCCGACATCAATATGCCAGCGATGGACGGGCTGGAGTTTCTGCGTCAGATCCGCGCCCGCAATCTGGCTCCCGGCGTTCCCGTGGTGATGATTACGACTGAGTCGAGCGAGGAACATGTGAAGCAGGCGATCCTGGCCGGGGCGCGTGGATATATCCGCAAGCCCTTTACGGCCGAGCAGGTGAAGGAGCGGGTGCTGCCGTTGCTCGCGTGAAGGAGACAGAGGCCGGAAAGCGCAGCGCGGCCGCGTGGTGCGCGGCGCAGTTCTTGCCGGCGGTCTGAGAGCGCCAAATGCGAAATGGGGGATGGGATGCGGGTATCTTTGCGTGAATCCGTGGGCCTGATTGCCGATCCGCGGAATCTGGATGCAACCATAGAAGAGGTCTTCGATCTGATGCTGGGCGTACACTGCACCCGCGAGCCGGGACCGCTCGCTCAGGAGCCGGAGGCGGTGACCGCGGTAGTGGGCTTTGGCGGAGCGCTGAGCGGAGCCTGCGTCTTCAGTATGGGGATCAGCGCCGCGCTTGCGATCGCCGGGCGCATGACGGGTGTGGAATTCGCGGAAGTCGACGACATCGTGAAGGACGGTGTCGGCGAAATCTGCAACATGCTGGCCGGAGCCTGGAAGGGCAAGGTGCCGGAGCTGGCGGCTCACTGCGGATTGTCGGTCCCGGCTGTGATTACCGGCAGCGACTACCGGCTGCATGTGCAGGCGCCCGAGTTTCAGTTGCGGCATCGTTACCGGTTCGACGGCGCCAGCTTCGCGGTCACCATCGTCTGTGACGGACTGCGATAATGCTCCGCCTTTGATGTCCCCGGGGATAGATGGGTGAAGGCGAGCCCGGCGTTGCTGGGTCGCTCATCTCGAATATTTCTGATTCGGGCCCCGCTGGAGCAAACCGGCCTGCATCACTGATTCCTACGAGTCGGCTGCACTCCCTTTTTCCAACCGTCCTGAATCCGTTCCATGATCTCCCTCTAATCTTCTCTGCCCGATTTCGGCACGCCTTCTGCACGATCCCTTCCTGCAGGAGGCATTCGATGGACAGCGGCTACTATGCGGCGATGACCGGGCTGGTAGCGAGGACGCAGGCGCTGGATACGGCGGCGTCGAATCTGGCCAACGCGCAGACGCCCGGCTACCGCGCGGAGCGCGAGTACTTTCGCTCCGTGTTGCTTGGGCAGGGTGCGGCGGATTCGCAACTGGGCGAAACCGTGAACAATTACGGACTTCTGGGCGGTGACCGGCTCAATCTCGGCCAGGGCGCGCTCCAGCAGACCGGCAATCCGCTCGACCTGGCCATTGAAGGCGCGGGATTCTTTGCGATTCAGACGGCCAACGGAATCCGCTACACGCGAGACGGCAGCTTCCACCGCGGCCGGAGCGGGCAGTTGGTGACGGCGGCGGGCGAGCCGGTCCTTTCGGCGGTCGGTAAGCCGATTCCGATTCCGCCGGGCGCGGTGACGGTAGGCGCGGACGGGGTGGTTTCGGTGGCGGGCGGCGCCGTTGCCACGGTGGGCGTCTTTGCTTTTCCCACCGGTACGCAACTCACGCCCGAAGGGTCTGACCGCTACGTCGCGCCGCAGGGCGTCAAGCCGGTCATCTCATCGAGCGCTTCCGTGCATCAGGGGGCGGTCGAGGCGGCGAATCAGGATGTTGTGCAGGGCTCGCTGGATCTGGTCGTGATGCAGCGCGAGGCCGAGATGATGCAGCGGGCGCTGACCGTCTTCCACACCGAGTTCAATAAATTTGCGACCGAGGATTTGCCGAGAGTGTGAGTTTTTAGGGAACAGGGATCAGGGGCCAGGGAGCAGTTGTCAGTGCTTGCCGGGAGGTTCATGGGATGAACGATTATCAGAGATTTCCGGGATGTCCTGGAAACTACCTCAACGCTGGAAGAAGCTGCGAACGCGGATGCCTGATGAACTGTGGCAGATCTCTGACCACTGATAACTAGTAACTGGTAACTGAGAACGGAGAAACGATGATTCAAGCCTTGTATACCGCCGCCAGCGGCATGAGTGCACAGCAGATGAACCTGGATACGATTGCCAACAATCTGGCCAACTCGTCCACCACGGGCTTTCGCCAGTTGCGCCTCCAGTTTCAGGACATGATCTACCAGAACCTGGTCACGCCGGGCGCGGCGCAAAGCCAGTCGACGATCTCGGCCGGGCTGCAGATCGGCCTGGGCACGAAATCGGCGGCGACCGAGGTCATCAATACCCAGGGTTCTCTGAATGAGACCGACAACCCACTGGACGTTGCCATCGAAGGCGCCGGATTTTTTCAGGTGCAACGGCCCGACGGGACGATTGCCTATACCCGCGCCGGCCAGTTTCATCTGAACAACCAGGGGATGATCGTGACCACCGACGGCGATCCGTTGGTGCCCAGTATCACTATTCCTCCCAACGCCACGTCGGTGACCATCACGCAGTATGGAGTGGTGAACGCAACCCTGCCCGGCCAGCAGAACCCTTCGCAGCTCGGTCAGATCCAACTGGCGACCTTTCCCAATCCAGGTGGCCTTGAAAGTGTGGGATCGAACCTTTTGCGGGCGACGCTCAGCTCCGGCGATCCGCTGCTTGACAACCCCGGCGGTCCGCAGGGGTTGGGAACTCTGCAGCAGGGATACCTTGAAAACTCGAATGTGGACGTCGTGGCGGAGTTTGTCCAGATGGTGCTGGCGCAGAGGGCCTACGAATCGAACTCCAAGGTCATCAAAGCCGCGGACGACATGTATTCGCAAGTCAATAATATGGCGCAATAAATTGCATGTATTTCTTTAGTAATTGACCACTGGAGGGGCAAAAGGATGAGGGGATGGAAGGCGTGTCTGGGTCAGGTGGCTTTGGTGGCGCTCCCGGCAATTGCGCAGACAGGCGGGCTAACGGGCGGCTGGCCGCGCGTGCCGTTGACCTCGGCGTGGATAGCTGTTCAGGAGGAATCCGCGGGAGCTGTGGTCCGGGAGATTGACGATCCGCCTAACGGCAACCGCTGGCTGCTTCTGCGCGACCCCGGCAACCCCGGTGGCCCGGGGCGTCTGGTGCTGGCGGCAGGCCAGAGCGCTGAGCCCCGGCAGGCCAAGGTGGGTGGCGCGAAGCCGGACGGGCTCAAGAGCTTCGCCCCCGCGATTCGCGCCGGGGAAAAGCTGATCGTCGAGGAGAATACGGCCGTCGTTGATGTGCGTCTGGAGGCAGTAGCTTTAGAGCCGGCGGTGGCGGGGGCTGCCTTCCGGGTGCGGCTGCAAGTTGGCGGCAAGGTGGTGCGCGCGGTAGCTCAGGGGCCGGGCCGGGCGGCGCTTGCGCCGGATTGGGGAGTACGGCCATGAAAGCTGCTCCATGGGTCATCGCGCTCTGCCTGTGCGCGGTGCCGGCCCGGGGATTCCCGGGGCATATCGGGAAGAGATCGAAGGCGGGGCTGACCAGGGCCACGCCGCCGGAGACGGCGCTCGAGTCCTACGTCGAGCGGGTACGAGAGCAACAGGCGGCGGAGATCCGAACGCCGGGTTCCATCTGGTCGCCGGAGGGCAGGCTGGTGCGGCTGAGCACCGACGCCAAGGCATTCCGGCTGCACGATGTGATCTCGATTGTGGTGACCGAGAGTCTGGAGGCATCAACCGACGGCCAGGTGAAAAACTCCCGTTCGTCGAGCGCCAACTCCGGGCTGACGTCCCTGTTCGGAGCGCTCAAGACTTCGAACAACTTGCAGAATCTGGTCGGCATGAACGCGGCTTCCGGGCTGACCGCTCAGGGCCAGAGCACGACCAACTCCAGCCTGGTGACGACCTTCGGCGCGGAGGTGGTGGATGTGCTGCCCAACGGCATGCTGGTGGTCCAAGCGACACGGCAGTTGACTTTCTCGCAGCAGACCCAACTGATCCGGCTGCGCGGGCTGGTGCGTCCGGAGGACGTGAGCGCGCAAAACCAGGTGCTGTCCACGGCCATGACCGATCTGGAGCTTGAGGTCACCGGCAAGGGCATCGTCAACGACTCCACCTACCGGCAAAGCCCGTTGGTGCGCTTTCTGGAAAAGCTGGTGGTGTTTTAACGGAAAGGGAACAGGGATCAGGGGGCAGGGGGCAGGGAGCAGGGAGCAGGGAGCAAGGGGAAAAGGACAGGGGTTGAGGTTGCCGATGGGGAGATGGGTGCTCGGAATGCGAATGTTCGAAATCCGGAGGTTCGTTGTCGCGAAGGTTACGCGGGCGGCGGGCGTGGCGTTGGTGCTGGCTGCCTTGCCGGCGTGGTCCGAGCCTGCGCCCACGCCGCGGCTGGCGCGGGTGAAGGATGTGGCGAGCATTGAAGGGATTCGCGAAAACCAGCTGGTGGGCTACGGCCTGGTGGTGGGGTTGCGCGGCACCGGCGACAGCCAGCAGACGGTTTTTCCCGCGCAGACGCTGCTTTCCGTGCTGGAGCGGATGGGAATCACCGTTCCTCAGACTGGCACCCTGAGTGCGATGAATATGCAGGTGAAGAACATGGCCGGTGTCTTCGTGGTGGCCACGCTGCCGCCTTTCAGCCAGCCCGGCTCCAGGATCGATGTAACGGTCTCTTCGGCTGGCGATGCGCGCTCGCTGGAGGGCGGCATCCTGCTGATGACCCCGCTCTACGGTCCGGATGGGCAGATCTATGCGCAGGCCCAGGGTTCGCTGGTGCTGGGCGGCTACATGGTCGCGGCGGCAGGCAATGCCCAGCAGATGAATCATCCCACCACGGGGCGCATTCCCAACGGTGCGCTGGTGGAGCGGACGGTGCCCTTCGACCTGAAGGATATGCGCACCATCGTCATCGTGCTGAACAATGCCGACTTTCATACGGCCGAGCAGATGGCCGCGGCCATCAACAGAACCCTCGGATCGGCCAGTGCCCGTGCTGTTGATAGCCGACGCGTGGCAGTCGCGGCGGCGCCAGGGCAGGATGTGGCGGCACTGCTTGATCGCGTGGAGGGCACCCAGGTTGAGGTCTATCCACGCGCCCGCGTGGTCGTGGATGAGCGGACCGGAACGGTGGTGATTGGCGGCACGGTACGTCTGCAGCCGGTTTCGATTCTGCATGGCGGGCTGAGCGTAAATGTGATCTCGCAGGTTGAGGTTTCGCAGCCCAACGGTTTCTCTTCAGGAGCCACGCAGGTGGTGCGGCAGACGACGGTGCAGTCGGATGACAAGCCGGTGAACCGCATTGACCTGAAGGAGGGAGCCACAGTGGAGGATCTGGTTCAGGAGTTGCAGCGGATCGGTGCGGGCGCGCGTGACGTGATCTCGATCCTGCAGGCGATGAAGGAGGCCGGCGCCCTGGAGGCCGACCTCGAAGTGCTTTAGCGGCAGGGTACGAGAACGCAAGGAAGGAGCAGGGGGATGCATCTCGCTTCTATAGGCGGGGACGCAAGGATGGCGCAGCCGGCAAGTGGAAATGCGCCGCGTTTAGTGCTTGCAGCTCATGAGTTTGAGGCTGAAATCATGAAAGAATTGTTGAAGCCAATGACCGCCGGCGATGCCCTGACGGGAGAAGACGGTTCCGGATCGGGCGGAGCGCTGACGGAGTACGCGTCGGAGGCGCTGGGACGGGCTTTGAGCGAGCAGGGAGGCTTTGGGATTGCGGACCGCATCGTACAGGATCTCTCCCATTCCGGCGCAATCAACAAAGCCGGGCAGGGAACCAGGAATGTACACAGCAAAATCAACTTGAGATCGCCTCGATAGCTACAGTCCTCGACGAAACTGCCGATAGAACCCGGTAAGGGGCTATGCGTATGGACATTCGCAACGGACTGGATGGATTGAGATCAATTCTTGGACCAGCTCAGGCGGCGCCTGCAGCCGCTGCGCCGAAGAGTACTTCAAGCGCTGCGGGAGAGATTCTGGGTACGGATCAGGCGACGCTGAGCAGCGCGGGAAGCAAGGTTTCGCTGGCGGCGTCGGAAGCAGGCGTGCGCGCGGACAAGGTGGCCGCGATTCAGACGGCGCTGGCTGCGGGGATCTACCATGTGCCGGCGTCGGCGGTGGCTTCCAGGCTGGTGGACGCCATGCTGGGGGCGGAGCGCTGATTCGCGGCTGACCTGGGGGCCATCCGCGACGGAAACGGCAAGGATGGATTGCGGCGGGAGCGAAAGGAATGCGAGCGATGCATGGGATCAAAGAGCGCGGGGAGCAACCAGCGCTGAGGAATCTGGTAGCGGAAGCATCGCGGGCGCTGGCTCTTCTGGACGCGGACAGGC
>JAJZAL010000265.1 GCA_021799405.1 Acidobacteriota bacterium | reverse complement strand
GTCCCGCGTCGGTGGATCAGGTTTGTATTGGGCTGGTTCTGCAAAACCGGCAAGCAGAGACCACGAATTTGCCTTGCGCGTGGGGGCGCGGACTCCGATTGTGCTTTTCTTCAGTTCTGTTAACAGCTTACGGGATGCGTCAAGAGCCTGTGACACCCTGGGTGCGCTACTCTGTTGTGCGGGGCATACCTGCCATACTGTTGAGGTGAGGAGATTGCAACGATGCACATCGCAGAGCGTGTAACGGATCTGATCGGGAAAACGCCGCTGGTCAAACTGAACCGTGTGACCGCGGGCTGTGCGGGAACGGTGGTTGCGAAGCTGGAAAGCGCCAATCCCATGAGTTCGGTGAAGGATCGAATCGGCCTCGCGATGGTGGAGGCAGCCGAGCGCGAAGGGCGCATCTCGCCGGAGAAAACGGTTCTGGTGGAGCCGACCAGCGGCAATACGGGAATCGGGTTGGCGTTGGCGGCTGCGGTAAAGGGGTACAAGCTGATTCTGACCATGCCGGACACTATGTCGATGGAGCGGCGCGTACTGTTGCTGGCGTTCGGCGCAAAACTGGTGCTTACGCCGGGGCCGCTCGGCATGAAAGGCGCCATCGCCAAGGCGCAGCAGATTCTAAAAAGCACGCCGGAAGGTTACATGCTCCAGCAGTTCGATAATCCTGCGAATCCAGCCATCCACTATGCCACGACCGGTCCTGAAATCTGGAATGACACGGAGGGCAAGGCGGATATTCTCATTTCCGGCGTCGGCACCGGCGGAACGTTGACCGGCATCAGCAAATACATGAAGGAGCGCAAGCCGGAGTTCCGTACCGTGGCGGTGGAGCCCACGGACAGCGCCGTGCTGAGTGGCGGCAAGCCCGGTCCCCACAAAATTCAGGGAATCGGAGCCGGGTTTGTTCCGGGCGTTCTGGATACGAAGCTGATCGACGAGATCGTGCAGGTTTCCAACGAGGACGCGCTTGCCATGTCGCGCCGTCTGCCCTTGGAAGAAGGGCTTTTCGTCGGAATATCCTCAGGCGCGGCGGTGTGGGCAGCCGTAGAGGTGGCGAAGCGGCCGGAAAACGCAGGCAAGCTGATCGTGGTGATCCTGCCCAGCTTTGGCGAACGCTACCTTTCGACCACGCTGTTTGACTCGCTTCGGCAGGAGGCACTCGCGCTGCCGACCGAACCGGTGGAAGTCTAAAAGGAGAAAACTGCTGGCATGGGACGGTTAGCGGAAGACATACGCTCAGTCAGGGAGCGGGACCCTGCTGCCCGGTCTTTGATCGACGTGCTGCTTTGCTATCCCGGGCTCCACGCTGTCTGGGGCCACAGGATCACCCATGCGCTGTGGGGCGCGGGTTTGCGCCTGCCGGCGCGCGTCATCGCGCAGCTGGTGCGGTTCGCCACCGGGATTGAGATTCATCCAGCGGCGCAGCTTGGACACAGGCTGTTCATAGACCACGGCATGGGGGTCGTGATTGGCGAAACCGCGATTATAGGCGATGACGTGACCCTGTATCAGGGCGTGACGCTCGGCGGCACCGGCAAGGAGCGCGGTAAGCGGCACCCTACGCTGTGCGACCGCGTGTTTGTCGGCAACAACGCCAACATTCTTGGTGACATTACGATCGGCGAAAACTCGCGTGTCGGCGCCGGTTCGGTCGTGTTGCAGGATGTTCCGCCCAATTCGACGGTGGTGGGTGTGCCGGCTCACATCATTTATCGCGAGGGCAAGCGAGTTCTGATTACCGATCCCCGCGACGTGAAGGACCCTCTGTCCGATGCGGTCATTGCACTCTCGCAACGCGTGGAAGAGCTGGAAACCCGCATCCATGAACTCTGCGGCGAACAGGCGCGCATCCACGAGCAGCACCCGCTGACGGCAGAAGAGCTGGAAAGAATCCGCTACCGGCAGGAACGGAACCAGATGCGCGATTATGTGCAGATGGGTGAGGGCATCTGAAACATCCGCAGATCGTGCCTGGCGGAATTTCGTCCGACTCCGGCGCCTGTAGCCAGAAGTCCTCTCAGGATGGAACAGCCGTCACCCGGCAGTGCGATGACGGCGCTTGAACTGCGATGACGGCGGAGCCGTGGAACCGCGTATGATGAGGCGCGGGCGGATCGTCGATTCCCGGCGTGGAGCGGCCGGACCGTCCTTATGAAGCAGATGGACCAGCTGCGAGAATGCCTCTGCCGCAATCTCGTGGCGCGAGAGATGAATGGTCGTGAGCTCAGGGTGCATCATCGTCGCGATCGGAAGATCGTCGAAGCCGATGATGGAAATGTCTTCCGGCACGCGCAGCCCCGCAGCAATAGCACCCTGTAAGGCTCCAACCGCCATCACATCGTTTGCGGTAACCAGGGCGGTGGGACGAGATTCAGTGCGGAGGAGCTTTTCCATAGCCTCGCGCCCGCTTTCCACGCGCATATTGCCCGCAAAAAAGTGCTCTTCCGCGATTTGTATTCCAGACTTTCGTGCAGCTGCCTGAAACGCCCTCTGCCTGCGCTGGACGGAACTCAGATCCGAGGGTCCAGCCAGATACGCAATCGCCCTATGCCCAAGCTGCTTGAGGTGCTCGACGGCCTCGCGATAGCCACGGGAGTAGTCCACCGAGACATCCCCGTATTTTGATTTCAAGAGCGGCTGATTCAGCAGCACGACCGGAATACGGCGGCGGGTAGCGAGTTCGATCGCCGGCTCGTCCACCTCAGAGGTCATGACGGCAATGCCGTCCACATTGCGCTCCACGAGGCGGCGTACGCACGTGGCCAGACGATGGCTGTCGTAATTGGTGTGGGTAAAGATGACGTCAATGCCCTGGGAGGCCGCAAGCTCCTCAAAATGATCGATCAGGTCCGGGAAAAAGGGGTTCTTGATGTCGGAAACGATGAGTCCAAACAGCTCGCTGCGGCCTATGCGCAAGTTGCGGGCACTGGTGTTGGGTACATAATTCAGCTCCGCGATCACCCGCCGTACGCGTTCCGAGGTCTCTTCGCGAACTTTCGATGAGCCGTTGATCACACGCGAGACGGTAGCGGTAGAAACTCCTGCTCGTTTGGCAACCTGCAGAATATCCATAAAGTGAAGGAATTATAACTTGATGATCTCGATCCCTGAGTGTCAGGCCAGCCGTTGCAGAGGGAATGCTGCGCGGCAGGACGGCGTGAACGGGCCTTATCTCCGGCTCAGCGGGGCATTAGGCTTTGGCCTCGATTTCACAGTGACTGTCCCTTCGTGTTCCTCAGAGGTTTGCGTCGTGCATGCGTGTCATTGCCTGTGTTGAGTTATGGTTCGGCGAAAGTAGCTCTCCGGAGGGCCCAGATAGCTGGAGGGTGGAGCCGGCACTTTTCGGACGACCATCCCAGGAAAGTGTGGCGCGTCTGGATTTGGGAAGGCGACGACGAGCTTCTCAAGTACAACGCCTGGATCAACCATGCGGAACTTCAACGTGTGATAGCCCGCTGAGGGCACATTCAGAACGGTCGTGACCTTGCGCACTCCGTCGCTGACGGCCTTTGCCCAGGCTGCATAAGTGTGGTCTGCAACGGCATCCACAATCGTGGGCGGCTGATTGTCAAATGAAACGGCGTAGCGTACGCCGCGATCGGGAAGGGAATTCAACGTAGGTGCAAGGATAGCCGTGACACTGCACTTGCCGCTGTCGAATAAATACATGCGATAGTCGAGCGTGGGAGCGGGCTTGGGCGGAAGAATGCTTGCGGTGGTCACAGGAAGTACCGTCATGCCGGAAAGCGTCTCGCCGTAGTTCGGAATGTTGACCCAATGCACTCCGTCGACACTTGTGCGTCCCGTGAAATGCGCGGCGTCCATCGACACATATTTGTGGGCTTCCACGAAACCCTGCACAGAGTCGCGAGCGGGAAACGCCGGGTCGAAGGCGCGCACACCGACCATGACGGCCGGGCCGTTCGTCTGTCGAATCGTGATGGAGCCGTCATTGCGGCCTTCAGCAGCCTTCGTCCAGTCAATGCTGACAAAGATATGTTTCCCTGTGGTGACAGTTCCGGACGTGGTGCTGAGGTGAATCCAAGGCTGGCTGGCCGAGGCCATGAACGAGAATGGTTGATTGCCGCGATTGAAAACACTGATGTGGTAACTCTGACGATGGAACACGTCGAATGTGGGCAGCGCCAGTTTCGGAAATGACCCGTCTGCGGCGAAGGGACTCCCCTCCACGGCGACGGCCATGCGGGGCCCATGGAGCGGCTGCACCCACGTGACGGCGGGCATGGCATTCACCGGGGGCTCGTTCCAGTAGGTGTAGCCGATGTGCGTCTGGTCCATCATGTGGTCCCACTTGCCGTGCGCAATGCCGTGGTTGTATTCCCAGCTCAATGCGGCGTCTTCTGCAAAAAGCTTGCGTGCCCGCGCGGCAAGCTGGTTGGTGCTCACACGTCCCTGCTTGGCATGGAGTGCGTTTTCGCCAGCGGTGATGTACAGCTCATTGACGATGGCCGAAGCCTTGAGTGGATAGAGCACCAGCTCGAAGTAAGCATCGCGATAGGCCGGGGGCAGCTCGTTGTTCACGCGCTCGGCTTCCGCTGTGAGCGACTGCCACTCATGGTAAACGCGGTGTGCCTCATCAAAATGAGTGAGGCTGAAGGTATTTGGCGTGAGTTGTTCCGGCTTGCGGCGTCCGTTGTACTTTGCGTACGTCGAAATCAGATGTGCAATCTGGTCCGCGCACTTTGAGCCGAAATTCTCCGCGGCCCACTCGCGCGTGTACTGCTGCAGATTATCCGGCCCGAACTGGGCCGGGCTCCATGCCATGTTGAGAAAAAACTCCAGGGGGAACAACTTCGGCTGCAGGTCTCCCACGTTGACCACCCAGATTCGCGTTGCACCGTATTTCCAGGCAAGGTCCATCTGCTGCCAGATCTTTGGAATGGGATAAGTGTTGACCCACTTATACGAGCGCGGGCCACCGACGTAGTCCAGGTGGTAATAGATGCCGTTGCCGCCGCTGCGTTTACGCTCGGCGGCAGTAGGCAGATGGCGCAGGTTGCCCCAATTGTCGTCGCTCCACAGCAGCGTTACATCGTCAGGGACCCGAAGGCCTTTTTCGTAAAAGCCCTGCACTTCCTTGTAGAGAGCAAAAACCTGCGGGATCTTGTCGATGTCGGGGTTGACTATTTGCCTCAGGATCTGGCGCTGATTGTGAAGGATTTGCTCCATCAGCGCGATGTTGTCCCCGTCGGACATGGGGGTGTCGTTGTGGCCGCGCATGCCGAGAGTGACGATATCTTCGTAATTCTTGTCCCGCTCCATGCAGTGATGCCAGAATTGGTCGATTCGTGTCTTATTGGTGACGTAATTCCACGGCCCGTAGCTTGGTTTCCATTCCTTTTCAGCGCACATCATGGGTTCTTCGTGCGAGGTGCCCATCACGATGCCGTATTTGTTCGCCAGTTCCGGATTGAGAGGATCATCCACGGCAAAGGCACTGTTCCACATTGCCGGCCAAAGATAGTTGGCTCGCAGACGCAACAACAGATCGAAAACCCTCGTGTAGAAGCGGTGGTTGTATCCGCCATATCTCTTGTCGACCCATCCCGTCAGCGAAGGGGCTTCGTCGTTCAGAAATATACCGCGATATTTGACGGCAGGCGGGCCAACGACCCAACGGCCGGGCTCGGCGTAGAGCGCAGCGTGATGCTTCACCGGAACATCGGCCCACCAATACAGCGGCGAAACGCCGATATCCCGTGACAGATCATAGATGCCATAGATTGTTCCGCGTTTGTCGCTACCTGCAATGACGAGCGCACGGGCCACGCCGGGTAAGGGATGGTCCACCACCTGCGTCAGCGTGCATTCCCATTTGCCGCGAATCGAGTCGACATCGATTTTGTGCTCGCGAATCAGGCGGTCGATGATGCTGCTCCTGCCGATGGTTCCAATGAGGACCGCGTTTCCCGTCGGAGAATTGGCTGCTTCGACGACTGGTGGAGTCAGGCCGGTGACGCGGCGGATATCTGCCTGAAGGTTGTGCGCCGCGTGGATGACGCCCCACCAGTCGTTCGGGTCCACGTAAAGTTTCGCGGTGACGCCATTGCGCGCAAGTGTGAAGCCATGCTGCACCGGTGCAAAGCGAATGTATGCCGGCTGGCCGAGAGCGTAACTGCGCACCGGGCAGGCGGCGAGAGCAAAAAGCAGCAGGGCCGCGGCAAAAATGCGCAGAGGCAATGGGCGCGTGGCGGCAGAGATCTGTGATGGGATGGACATAAGAGACTCGTTCAGCGCGCGAAACTGCGACTCGAACAAGATACCAAACCGATTTACTCAATGGCAGAGTGCAGACTGTGCGGATATTACGCTTCATGCTCAAGCGGCGTTGAAGAGCTGGTCGGGCACGGGAAAGCGAGAGCGCATCGATAGCTGCGACTCACAAGGGGGATTCGCTCTGGTCTTCGCTATATCTTCGCTTACAATGGGAGGCATGGCGGGCGCTCTGCTGGAGCCGCGATCCACGATTTTGCGCAAGATTGTCCATGTTGACATGGACGCGTTTTACGCGTCCGTCGAGCAGCGCGATAACCCCGTGTTGCGTGGCAAACCTGTCGTGGTTGCCTGGACGGGAAAGCGCTCCGTAGTTTGCGCGGCATCCTACGAAGCGCGGCAGTTTGGTGTTCGTTCTGCCATGCCGGCCATTACGGCCCAGCGCCTCTGCCCGCAAGCTGTTTTTGTGCCGCCGGACTTTCCTCGTTACAAAGCCGTGTCTCGCGCCGTGCGCGAGATATTCCAGCGCCACACGGATCTTATCGAGCCACTGTCGCTCGATGAGGCCTATCTGGACGTGACGGAAAACAAAACCGGGCTGCCCACAGCCACGAAAGTGGCGATCGCCATCCGCCGGCAAATTCGCGAGGAGCTTTCGCTGACGGCTTCTGCAGGA
>JAJZAL010000264.1 GCA_021799405.1 Acidobacteriota bacterium | reverse complement strand
CTCAATCAAATCCTGGAAAGTTTCCGTTGCCACGCGATTGCTCCAAAACAAGACGGCCCGCCCGCAAACACCCTGTCTACTAACCTTGCCCCGGTCAAATCAGCGGTTCATCCACCGCGTCGCGGCGGTGGAAGTAGTGGAAATCCCACCGCTTTTTTGCGTGATTTCCAAGCACAGCGCGTTTTCCACCGCGCCCTCACCCACAAATTCCGCTATAGAGCCGGAAATTGTTGCCCATCTCCACAAACTCGCCCGCCGCTGCACTTATTCCACCGTGACAGACTTCGCCAGATTGCGCGGCTGGTCCACATCGCATCCGCGCCGCACCGCGATGTGGTAGGCAATTAATTGCAGAGGCACCACTTCCAGAATCGGCAGCAGAAGCTCCGGCGCGTGCGGAATGTAGACCACGTGGTTGACCAGTTGGGCGATTTCCTGGTCGCCTTCGATGGCCACCGCAATCACCTGCCCGGACCTCGCCGTCACTTCCTGAATATTGGAGAGCGTTTTTTCATACCGCAGCTTTGACGTTGGATCGTTGCTGTCTTTTGTCGCCAGAACCACCACCGGCAAAGATTCGTCGATCAACGCATTCGGCCCATGCTTCATTTCGCCCGCCGGGTATCCCTCGGCGTGGATGTAGGAGATTTCCTTCAGCTTCAGCGCGCCTTCCAACGCGATTGGGTAGTGGATACCGCGGCCGAGAAACAAAAAGTCGCTGGCGTTCGAATATATCTTCGCCAGCGCCTCGCAGGGCGCATTGCAGTGCCTCAAAATATCGCGGATCTTGTTGGGAACGCGGGCCAGCTCTTCCACCAGCGCCAGACTTTCGGCAGCATCGACTGTTCCGCGCTGCTGTGCCAAATACAGCGCCAGAAGAAACAGCGCCGTCAGTTGCGCGGTAAATGCCTTGGTCGAAGCGACGCCGATTTCCGGCCCGGCGTGCGTATAGATTGAGCCGTTGGCCTCGCGCGCAATCATCGCGCCCACAACATTGCAGATGGCCAGCGTCCTCGATCCCTTGGACACGATTTCTCGTTGCGCGGCAATCGTGTCGGCGGTTTCGCCGGACTGTGTAATCAGCAGTCCGATCGCTTTTGAATCGGCAATAGGATCGCGATAGCGATACTCGCTGGCATAGTCCACTTCGACCGGCAATCGCGCTAGCCGTTCGATCATATATTTCCCGACCAGCCCCGCGTGCCAACTGGTGCCGCAGGCCGCGATATTGATCTTTGTGGCCGCTCGGAATTCAGCTTCCGGAATCTGCATTTCATCCAGAAAGACCTTGCCCGTGTCGAAGGACACTCGACTCAGCGTGGTATCGCGGACCGCTCTTCCCTGCTCAAAAATTTCCTTCAGCATAAAGTGCTTGTAGCCGCCTTTTTCCGCCTGGATCGGGTCCCACAAAATGTTCTGCACTTTTCGCTCGATCGCGTTGCCGTCGAAATCCGTCAGGGTGACGCCCTCCGGCGTCAAGACCGCCATATCGCCGTCCGCCAGAAAGTACAGCTTGCGCGTGTGGTGCAGGATGCCGGGAACATCGGACGCGATGAAATATTCTCCATCGCCCAAGCCAACCACCGCGGGCGGTCCGCTGCGCGCGGCAATCAGCGTTTGCGGAAAGTCGGCGGAAAGCACTCCGATGGCGAAGGCCCCCGTCAGGTGGCGAACAGCCCGTCGTACCGCTTCTTCCAATGGAATGGCGTTTCCATTTTCTTTCGCCGCGGTCAATTCCGACTCGATCAGGTGCGCGATGATTTCTGTATCTGTTTCTGTTACGAATTTGTGGCCCCGCGCCGCCAGCGAATGTTTCAATTGCAGATAATTTTCGACGATGCCGTTATGCACTACCACCAGGCGTCCGCTGCAATCGCGATGCGGATGGGCATTTTCTTCGGTGGGTCGTCCATGGGTCGCCCAGCGCGTGTGGCCAATGCCGTATGTTCCGTGCAGCGGCTGCTGGCGTAAAACTTCTTCCAGATTTTTCAGTTTTCCCGGCGCGCGTCGCAGCTCCAGGCCGTCCGGCCCGCCGGCAACGGCGATGCCCGCGGAATCGTAGCCGCGGTACTCCAATCGCCGCAGTCCCTCAAGAATCACCGGAACAGGATCTTTGCTCCCCACATACCCAACAATGCCGCACATAGTTTCCCTATTGTACGATTGCTGGTTCATTTTTCACGCGATGATGGGGAGTTTTGAATCGGCACAACAAAGCTCACGGTTTCTTACACATGGCAAAGGACAGTATCATGTGTGTCATCTAACCATGAATTGCCCAATGAGTGAGTTGGCGATGATGCGCGAATCGAATGTTCGGTTCATCTCAGAAGGGCGAAGCCCCGTTTTTCAGGGAACATCGGGATTTGGGTGACGAGGCCTCGGCTCGTTTGCATTTGTGGTGCCTCCGATTCCGAGGTGCGAGAGGCCGGAGGCACCCTCATCCGTGGCTTGAGAAGGTGGAACGACGGCGGCTACTCGCCCGTCGCCACTGTCCAAGTCTGGTGCGTTCGCGTCTTCTCGGGGGTTTATGGTAATGTCTGCGACTGTCAATGACTCAGGGTTGGCAAGCGCAGCGAGATCTGGAAATCGGAGCGTACAGTGCGCGGTAAAGCTGACGGTTCTGGCGACCTCCTCTTCAGATTCAGCGTCAGTTACTTTTGCCTCGTCTTCTTCGAGCGCATCTTGTTGGGCGCCGACGGTGGCTCTAACGGAAATATGTAAATTCAGGAGTAGATCCGCGTGGGTGTCCGTTACCGACAGTAGCTTGGGCGGATCAGCCTCGAGGTTTTCATCTTCCCCGAGAGTTAGCTGTTCGCCACCCCCAAAGAGCACGCCAGCCGCCGGGAGCCTGTCTGCGACTTCAGCGAGAATATCGTCTTTACGTCGCTCGAACGCACTCAGGATTTGATAGGGAGCGATCTGCTGGTCGCGAAGCGCATAGATATCTGCTCCTTTTTTTATCTTTCGGCCGAATCTTATTCCTACCTCCGTAGCCTCGTTTATGATGAGTTCCTCCGTTTTTGCATCTTCCACTTGCAGTTCAAGTGCAGTGGCCACCAGAAGTTGCTCATTGAACCCAAAGGCAAATCGATCCCCTTGTCGTATCATGCACCTATTGAGATGCGTTAGCACGACGCGCCCACCGTAAGCCAACTCCTCTACTGTGCCAAGCTTAATCAGCTGCCCGAGTTTGTGCTGCCGCGCAATAACAGCCTCGGCAAGAAGCGCTGCTATGGCACGGCCAAGATGCCCAATGAAGTCTGCCGTAAACTTTACCTCGTCACTAGCGACAATCTCTGTAACCTGACTGTGCGCCGCCTCGTTGCGCCTTATGATGAACTGTTCGAGTTCGCTTTGGATGGTCGTGTCAGGTTTGTTAGATCGAAGGAAGCTCTTGAGATCCACATCATTGCTGATACGATTCGCGGCTTCTTCGATCCCCAAGGTATTGAGCAGCCTTGCGACCACCTCAAGCCGGTAATTCGATCGCTCTGGAAGAAATGCCTTGGTTATCAGCTTGTATGGTGTCCCGCCGGCGATAGCCTGCGATAATGCTGCGATGATTTCTGCTTCTCTCAGTCGACGGTAGGTGCCGTCATCACCGATTTTCCCAAGCATAGTCGCCAGCCCCAGACGATGCTGCGTGGTAATCATTCCAGGCAGGAGATTGTAAGTCACGTACAGACTCGGAAGGAGTTCCAGGTATTCTTCGATCAGATCATCAACGTAGGTTGAATAGATCGCATAAAGGCGCGTAAACGCTGCACAATGATCGTAGATATGCCACGTCGTCCTGCGAACATCCCTGACGCGAATACCTGCCCACGGATCCGGGGTTGCTGGTGACGATTCGTAGTTCGCCCGCGCACAGTCATGCGCATCTAGGAGATCTTTGAATGTTGCCAGGTCTTGCGCAAGCGTGTTGGTAAGAGCATCGAACATTGTGTTGCCCTCACTCCGCGACTACGTGACGCTGAAGCATTTCCTCATACAGACGAATACGGTCCTGGACGTCCCTTTTGGTGTTGCCTCTGCCTGTGAACGTTCCGGGAGGGTTAGCTCGGAATAGCGCGGCAGTATCCTCCAATATCTTCTCCCGCGCGCTAACGAAATGTTCGGCATGAGATCGAAACCGACTCAGGCCGACCATTACCGCGTCGGCAAACGCTACCTGAGGACGTCGAGACCACTCGTTCTTCGCGGTGTCCCACGGGTGTGCAAGCAGGGGCCCATAAATCTGCTTACCAAGCGAGATCGTTTCTTCGAAAACAGTCCGTAGAAATTCAATGTCTTCCGCAGTGAACGAGCGAGAGTACACCATATATAGATCGAGAAATTCCTTCATGCCGCGCTGGTAATTATTGACATTGCGTAAGGCGAAGAAGCGCAAAATTATCTCTACGTCCCTCATTTCGATCCACATCTTGTTGAGTAGTAGTTCGGGCGCACGATTCTGTTCCGCCGACTTGCTATATAGAGGCAAGCCCCACACCTCGCGAAAATGGGAATTTCTGGAGAGCTCGAGGAGCAGGCTGTTAAATGGTCCCTGATAGAGGGCATTTCGCGCTTCCTGTTTACTAAGTTTGATGCCGCCCGTATTTAGCCGCTCGAATACCTCTTGTCTGAGCAGTACCTCTTCTTCTGAGGAGCTTGCGGACTCTTTGAGCAGAACAATGTACGAAACACTACGCCTGTCGAGTCCCTTCTTTATCTCAGACGGAAGAGTGTCGTAGATCCTGCCATTGAGCTCAGGCCACTGCTCAAGGCCTTCAAGTTTCAACTTGTTAGTGTAGAAATCCAGAATTGCCGTGATACGCTGCTGTCCGTCCATGACCTCGTACTTGGCGAGGGTGGATTCGTAAACGAACAAGGGTGGCACGGGAATGTTCATAATGAACGATTCAATTAGCTTCGATTGACGTACTCTGTCCCAGCGGGGCCGCCGTTGATAGAACGGTCGAAGTTGCATCCATTCCGGACCGGGTCTTTTGAGCGCATCAACGAAGTTTGGGAGCTGTTCCCTATTCGATTCGGTGACGATCCTCAGCTCACGCTTACCGTATTTGGCGTTGATCTCCTCGTCGGAGATCCTGGGCGGGGCAGCTTTGTTGGGGGTGTTCCACATCCTCTGTTCAGAGGGCGCAAAGTATTCCATAGTCATCGCTTTCCGCGACCGTCACTGCAAGATTGGGTCGTCAATTCACCTTGGATTCTATCAACCTCAAAGCGCAGCCCGATAGGTAAGGCCAAGTCAGCCATTGCCGAGCCATCCCGGTGCGTCGAACTCCATTGTTGCCAACAGGGCAATGCACTCTTTGAAGTGCCGGAATGGTTCTGGCAGCCCATCGTCCAAAGGAAGTCGAGTGACTCGCCTCGGCTGCTCTTTGGGTTCCTAACCCAAAGGGCGGGCACAGAGTCATCTATTCATTGAAGCAGCGCCTCGATGAACCGTAATTCGCCAACTTCCGTGTGCCCGGTCATTTTGAAGCCGGTTCAGGGCAAAACCGTTGGCGGAAAAGTTTCCGCTCATGGTTCCAGTCGATACGTGTACTCTTCAATCACGGGGTTTACGAGGACTTCGCGGGCAATTCGCTCGACCTCCAGCTGTGCTTCCGGCAACGCCAACGCATCGCTGAGCGTCAGCACAAAATACTTGCCCTGGCGGACATCTTCGACACCGCGATATTGCATCTTTCGTAGAGCTCCGTGGATGGTCTGCCCCTGGGGGTCCAGCACGGTCTTGCGAAGCATCACATACACATGGGCCTTCATCGTGACTGAATTATACGTAGGCGGCCCGCCGATTTCCCAGAGGCAACCCACAGTCAAGGAAAAATGAATGACGAATTATCTGGAACTTCCCGCCGGAGCAAAAGCTCCTGAAGTCATCAATGCGGTCATTGAAATCCCTTATGAAGGGGTAAACAAGTACGAGTACGACAAGAAACTCCACGTCTTCCGCCTGGATCGGAACCTATATTCTCCCGTGCACTATCCAGGAGACTACGGGTTTATTCCCAGCACACTCAGCGAAGACGGCGATCCGTTGGACGTGCTGGTGCTGGTCGACTCACCCAGCTTTTCCGGATGCGTGATGGACGTGCGCCCCATCGGACTGCTGCTGATGATGGATCAGGGTATACCGGATGAAAAAATTCTCTCGGTCGGCCGCAGCAATCCCCGCTACGCGGACGTCTGGAATTACACCGAGATTTATCCGCACATGCTGCGCGAAATCACTCACTTTTTCGCGATTTATAAAGATCTGGAAGGCAAGCGGGTCGAGGTGAAAGGTTGGCACGACGCTTCCCGCGCTCGCGAAGCCATCACAGCTTCCATGAAGCGTTATGAGGATGCCAAAGTGACAAAGGCCGCTGCCGAAGTAGAAGACAAGAAAAACATTCTGGTTCCGCGATAGCCGTCAAAGCGGATCCGCCTGAATGTACTCCGCCAAATAACAAGAGACCCGCCACGAGCGGGTCTTTCTTGTCCTATAAGCAAATTGAGCCTGCCGACAGCGCGTCCTAGTCCTTCGCGGCCGTCTGCTGGGCCGCGCTCGTTTCGGCAAGCGTACTCGCCGTGGGACCTGCACTGGCGGTCTGCGGTCCGCCGGACGCGCCATTCACCGGCAAGGCGGCCGGCAGGCCCGTCGGCCGCTCCAATCCTTCAAATGTGATCCGGACAGAGGAGCCAAACTGTTTGTAGTCGCCATACTTCACGATTTCTCTCAGGCGAACGTCGCTCGGCAGGCACGCCTTGCAATTCTTGAAGTGCAGCACGCCTTCCGCCCGCGTGTAAACCGGAAACCAATACTTCCCGTCGATCTGCTGGCGGTACGTCGTGAACGGGATGGAAAGATCTTCCCGCCCGCGCCGCGTATCGTCTGGAATACTCTTTCCGTTGGTCACAACAATCTGAAAGTCCTTGGCGTCGACCCAGATC
>JAJZAL010000040.1 GCA_021799405.1 Acidobacteriota bacterium | reverse complement strand
TGGCGACCTGAGCGGCAGACAGGGAGTTGACGGCTCCGTTGTTGTTTATGTAGTTGATGACGCCGTTGCGAAATGAGTCGCGCGGAACGGTACGAGTTTCAATATTGGAAAGTGTGTCGCGACGGCCGTTGTAGTCGAAATAGAAGAAGAGGCGGTTTTTCAGGATCGGGCCGCCGATGTCGCCGCCGAACTGGTTGCGGATGAGCGGGGAGCGGGGGACGTTGGCGTTGTTGCTGAACCAGTTGTTGGCCTCGAGATCGGTGTCGCGGTGGTACTCGTTGAGGTCACCATGGAAGTGGTTGGTGCCGCCCTTGGTGACGAGCTGGAAGTGCCCGCCGCCGCCGGAGTTGGTCGCAGCCTGATCGCCGGCGACAACACCGCGGAACTCCTGAACAGAGTCGACTGGGGCATTGGCGACGATGGCTCCGAACTGGCCGGTGGCCATGTCGTTGACATCGAGGCCATCCAGGGTGACGCGGTCCTGGTCAACTCGGGCACCAGTGGTGGCACCGATTTGCGAGGAGGTTCCTCCGGAGGAGACGCCGGGCTGCTGGGTGAAGAGCACGGCAGGGCTGTCACGGTTCTCGACAGGCAAGTCCTGAAGGAACTGGACCTGGAAGTTGTTGCCGAGGGTGGCGTTGGTGGTGTCGAGGGTGACGTTCTGGCTGGCGGCCGATACCTTCACGGTCTGGACAGCGCTGCCGACCGGCATCTCAGCGTTCTGGGTGCGGGTGGCAGCGACGTTCATGTAGATTCCGGAGATCGAGACGGTTTTGAAACCGGAATGGGCGAAGGTGATGATGTAACCCGGGCCGGGCTTGACATCCGAAAGGGTGTACACACCGGCGCCGTTGGTGACGGTTTTGTAGGTTACGCCGGTGGACGAGCTCCTGATGGTGACCGCGACGCCCGGGATGGCAGCTCCTGTGGGATCGGTGACCGTACCGGTGACAGCCGCCAACTGCTGAGCGAAGGCTTGCGGCAAGGAGAGAAAGGCAAGGACAGTGAACAAGGCGAGCGCAGTCAAGAATTGCTTCGATCTCATCGGATCCCTCGGGGAACTGGGGTAGGTTGTGGTTGATCTTGCAGGATTGCCCTGGATGGACGGCGGATGACCGGCCAGCGCGTCCATTCACGGAAGAGCCAGCCACTACGTTTCGTTTTCGCCAAAATCGAGCCGCTGAATGAATGAATGGCAGAGACTCGAAGCATATAGAGAGCAGAACTAGCCGGGGCATGCAATTTAGTAACCAGTACATTGCGCGTCGGAAGAATGTTGGGATAATTTCGGCAGCCTCCCTTGAAAGCATCCGCAGGTTATGATCATCTCGCTGATTATAAAGAGGTTAGTTATGCCATCGAAGATAGAGACCTGGAGATAGGTGGAGGGATTTCTAATGCTTTCAGGGGTTATTGCCGGATCGAGAAGATGTTAAGGACGGGTTACAGATTCAGGACTCTGTACATATGGTGCCGGGAATCTACAAGAAACTGTAAGTTGCTCTTTTCCGACGCTGTGAAATTGGAACGCATCGAGGGAAAGTTCGAGGCTTGGTTTGGACGGGAAGCGGATGGTTTCGTCTAATGGGAGAGGTGATTCAGATCATCCGGCTGGGGAGATCCCGGGGCGGAGGCTGGGAGGAGCAGCGGAGTGAAAGTGGTGCTGGCTTCCGTGGGAAATCGCGCGCGGCGGGATGCCTTTGATACGCTCACGGAGCTTTATGTTGGCCGGACGCAGGGCTACTGCGACATAGAGGTACAGGTACACCGTACAGAAGAAAGCCTGCTGGAGTGGGTGGAGCGGCTGCGCGGACGGACAGCGCCGGTGTTGGCACTGCTGGATGGGCGAGGCAAGGCGTTATCGTCAGAGGATTGGGCGGCGTGGATCGGGCAGCAGCGCGATGGTGGGCAACAGTTTGTAGTGGTGGCGGTTGGTCCGGCAGACGGATGGTCAGAGGCGGCGCGGAAGCGGGCGAACCTACTGGTGTCGCTGGGGCCGATGACGCTGCCGCATGAGCTGGCACGGGTGGTGGCGAGCGAGCAGATCTACCGGGCATTTACAATCCTTGCGGGGCACCCGTACCACTCCGGGCACTGACCCGAGGGCTGGTGCGGCGGCGTCTGCCCTGCGAGTGCAAGGCTATGAACGATTCTGGAAAAGAACATACGCAGCAGGAGTCCCGCAAGGGACTGATTCTGATCAACACAGGCCCGGGCAAGGGCAAGACGACGGCGGCCATGGGAACGGCCCTGCGCGCGGTGGGCAATGGGATGCGAGTGCTGATGCTTCAATTCCTGAAGGGCTCATGGCACTACGGCGAGCTGGACGCGGTGGAAGCCTTCGGCGACCAGTGGGTGATGAAGCAGATGGGCCGTGGGTTTGTGAAGATCGGCGGAGCGGAGACGGATCCGGAAGACATACGGATGGTGGAAGAAGCCTGGGACGAGGCGCGGGCCGCGATTCTGTCAGGCGAATGGGACCTGGTGGTGCTGGACGAGATCAACTACGCGATCAGCTACGGCATGCTGGATCCCGCGAAGGTAGTGGAGACGCTGAAGCAGCGGCCGGAGATGGTGCACGTGATATTGACGGGGCGGAATGCGCATCCTTCGCTGATTGAGATTGCCGATACGGTGACGGAAATGCGGCAGGTGAAGCACGCTTATGAAAAGGGCGTGCTGGCGCAGCGAGGGATTGAATACTAAGCTGGAATTTTTGGGACCTGCGACTGGAGATGTTTGGGCAGGCTTTAGAGGCGACGCAAGCGGAAAGGAAGAAGGATGTCCTGGTTTCGTCGGGAAGAAAACAAGATAGAGGGCGCAAGCGAGAGCCGAGTTCGCACGGAAGGCCTGTGGATCAAGTGCGATGAGTGCGGGCAGATTATCTGGAAGGCGGACCTGGACTCGAATCTACAGGTGTGCCCGAAGTGCGGGTTTCACTTCAAGCTGGGAGCGCTGGCACGGATTGAGTCGCTGCTGGAGCCAGGCTACGAGCTGGTGGATGGGAACCTGCGGTCGACCGATCCGCTGGAGTTTGCAGACCTGAAGCCCTATGCCGGGCGGCTGAAGAAGGCGCAGCATGACACCGGGCTGAACGACGCGGTCGTGAGCGCGGTGGGGATGCTGGGAGGGCATCGCGTGGTGGTGAGCGCGATGGAGTTCGGCTTTATCGGCGGCAGCATGGGCGCGGTGGTGGGCGAAACGATTGCCAGGGCGGTGGATCGGGCCCGGGAGACGCGGCAGCCGCTGATCGTGGTTTCAGCCTCGGGCGGAGCACGAATGATGGAAGGGATTGTAAGCCTGATGCAGATGGCGAAGATTTCCGCGGCGCTGGCGAAGCTGGATGAGGCGCGAGTCCCGTATATCTCCGTGATGACCGATCCGACAGCGGGTGGAGTGACGGCAAGCTTTGCGATGCTGGGCGATTTGAACCTTGCCGAGCCGGGAGCGCTGATAGGCTTTGCGGGGCCGAGAGTGATCGAGCAGACGATCCGGCAGAAGCTGCCGGATGGTTTTCAGCGTCCGGAGTTTTTGCGGGAGCATGGATTTCTGGACGCGGTTGTACCGCGCAAGGAGCTGAAGAGCTACCTGGCGCGGGCGCTGGATTTCATGCAGGTGCGATAGAGCATTTCCCCTACTGGTACATGCCGAACCGAGAATGCCGACGCAACTTTTGCGTTAAGAGAAGCTGCACTTGGTGGAATTCGGAAAGTTCACAGGAATAGGGGAAATGCTCTGGAAAAATAGTAGCGGAATCCACCGGGGTGATGGATCCCGCTACAGGACAGGCGGTATGCTTTCATCCGCCCGTCAGGAGCGGCGACTCGAACGCGGCAGGGGACATGTCGCGCTAGTTTGGGAAGGCGAGCCGACTTATGCTCCCAAGGTGAAACTTCGGACTGCGAACTATTCCGATTCCGGAGTGCCGGAGGGAGGCAGTTCGAGCTTCTGCTCTAGCATCTGGGCCTTGGACTGCGCCTGGTCGTAGGCCACGATGTCAGAGATGAGCCTGGAGGTCTGCGAAGCGAGCTCTGCGCAGGCACGCACGTAATTCTTGAACTTCATCATGTGGACGCGATTGGGATACTCATTGCCATGTTCAATGGTGGCGGTGAGCTGATCGGCCATTTGGCGCAGCAGCGGCTCGATGCGGTCGATGGCATCCTGTTGCCAGGGCGAGCCCTCGCTCTTGATGTCCTGCATCTGCCGGAGAAGCTGACCCATGTTGTTGACGTGGCCTTTGATGAGTTCCAACTGATCAGCGTGCGTCTCCCACGTGAGGCGGGAATTGGTAAAGGATTGCAGCTCAGTGGCGTCCCGGTCGGCCTGAACAGCATAAGACTTAGCCTCGTTGAGAAGGCGTGAAATCTCGGGTGAATTTTTGGTTTGCGCGGAAGCATACGATGGACCTGCCACAAGAGCGAAGAGAGCGATGAGGGCAAGGGTCAGGAGAGATGTCCGATGGAATCTCATGGTTCCTCCCTTTGCAGCTCGCGAGAAAGTGAACAGGTGTTGCGCAAAGCCATCACGCAGAGCACGCGTTGCCGCCGCAAGCAGAAGATGCGAATGCTTCGGCAGACCTTTCCACAAGCTCGTTGCTGAGGGACAGCACCCCAGCAGAGTAATTTTCCCAAGGTGGAATTCCTTACTCTGTGATGATGGTCACAGGTCATGCAGAAGATACGCCGCTGATGCGGATATCCAACCGTACGTTGTATTTCCAACACTCACGGTTGAAGCAAGAACATTTGCGCGACAAACAGAAGACAGCGATGGAAGTTATGCCGGTTCGGCAGGTGCGAGGGCGAGGACGGTGCAGTCGTCTTGTTGGCCGGAGGACGGTGCGGAGTTGGATCCGCCGGGATGGCAGGGTTTTGGCAGGAGGCAGGCGAGGTTGGGAACTTCGCCTGTCGGGAGGAGCGACTCAAAGGAAGCGAGGAAGATCGTGTGATGGCCTGAAAGGCGGGGCGACCTATGCTTGCAACACAAGGCTGCCGGTGTGTGGGTTGCCTCTATCGCGACGTGCCGGAATCCGGCAATTCAGGTGAGTGAGCGGGCGTTTTCGCCTTGGCCTGTGCCTTGTCGTGGGACACGATCTTTGAGAGGACTCTCGATGCGCGCGAGGCGGCATCAGCGCACTCGTGCGTATAGTTCTTGTACGTCGTCATTTGGACCCGGTCGGGATGCTCATTCAAGTAATTGATGGTCAGGGTGAGCTGGCCGGCCATCTGGCGCAGGAGAGGATCGAACCTGTTGATGGCGTCCTGCTGGCTGGGCGAGCCCTGGTTTTGGATTTCGTGCAATTGGGCGAGAAGCTTTCCCAGTTTGTTGACGTCGTTGCGTATCAAGTCCAGCTGTGCCGCCTGAGCCTGCAGACAGACGCCCGAGTAGGTGTAGGACTGGAGTTCATCGGCGTGATTGTTCGCCTGCTGGGCCTGATAGTCAGCCTGATCGAGCAGACGGGAGATTTTGGCGGAATCCCTGTTCTGCGCGCTGGAGTATGACGGACCTGCCACGAGAGCGAAGAGAGCGATAAGGGCAAGGGTCAGGAGAGATGAATGGAATCTCATGTTTCCTCCCTTTGCAGCTCGCAGGAATGGGGACGCTGATTTGCGAAGAGCCAAGGAGCAGCCTGCGCATGTCTGACCTGAGCACCGGAGACGGTCGCGGGAGTTCCTGCAAACGCTGTGCCTGGGGATGAAGCCCCGGCAAATTATTTTCCCAAGGAGGAGACTGAGGCTCTGTGATGAGAGTCACAGGTCATCCAGAAGATATACGGAAGATATACGTGAATGGTAAATGTTATGGTTTGAATACTAACACTGAAAGTATGAATCGTTGCGGGACGGCCTGAATATACGGCCCGGAGTTATACCAGAGCATGATATGCGAGCGTGAGGGTGAGGACGGTGGCGCTGGGTTCAAGCAAAAGAAAAGACCCCTCGCGGGGAGGGGTCTTCTTGCTGAGTGGATGGAGCGCAGCGCGGGAAGGAAGGCGGAATCAGCGGCCGTGGCCGTGACCATGGCCGTGACCATGACCATTGCCGTGGTCGCCGTGATTTCCATGGTTGCCATTGCCATGCCCGTTGCCGTGCCAGCCCTGGTTGCCGTGGCCGCGGCCGTGCCAGCCCTGGCTACGGGGATTGTGGCCATGCCAGCCGTTGTCGTGGCCGTTCCAGCGGTTGCCGCGGCCGTCGTATTCGGCATTGCCGTGGAAGTAACGGTCATTGCGCCAGCGACCGTAATACTCGCCACGGCGTGGCAGGCCGCCACGGTAGCCGTAGCGGGGATCGTAGTAGCGGTTGACATAGCCGTGGAAGTCACGGGGACCGCGGAACCACGGGCCCGCGCCGATGAAGATGCCACTGGGGAACCATGAGGGGCCATAGTAGCCGTAGGGAGCACAGTTATACGGGCGGTAGGGAAAATATCCGTAGGGGCAGACCGGGGCGGGTCCGATGTTGACGGCGATTGAGACCTGCGCGGCTCTGGACTGAGGAGGAGCCATGAGGAAGAGCCCTGCGATGAGAGTGAGAGAGAAAAGTTTGACTCGCTGCATAGTGGATCCTTTCTGCCTGGTAGCAGCAACCGGGGGATTCACCAGTGAGAATCGCACGGCAAGTTGCTGCAGTGTCGCCAATCTGTTCAGGGACTCAGGTAACTCATAGTACCTTTTTCCCGGAAGATTGGGGGAGGGATTTGGGAGCGGGATGACGGGCGTGAACTCAGTGAGTCACGAGTGAGACGAGCAAGGCCAGCAGAAGGGTTGGGGGCATGAGAATGAGGCCGGCCTTGAGGAATCGCCAGCCACTGATTTCGAGGCCTTCCTTGCGGAGCGCCATGAGCCAGAGCATGGTGGCCAGAGAACCGTTGACAGAGAGATTGGGGCCGAGATCGATGCCGATGAGAACAGCCTTCTGCATGAGGGTGTGGACGGGAGCAGCGCGGAGGGTGGTACCGGCGATGAGTCCGAGGGGAAGATTGTTGACGAGATTTGTGCCGAAGCCGGTGAAGGCGCCAACGGCGAGCGCGCCGGCAGCGGGGGTCCACGTGGAGGCGATTTCCATCGCGTGGCGGAGGGTAATGAGCGCGCCGGCCTGTTCGGTAGCGGCGACGATGATGAAGAGCGCGGCGACGAGCGGGATGACGCTCCAGGAGATGCCGCGCAGCAGCAGCATGGGGCTCTCTTTGCGATGAACGAGCGCGAAGATGGCAACGATGGATGCGGCGAGACAAGTAGGAAGGCCGAGGCTCCAATGGAGGCCGGAAGCGATGAGCAACAGCGTCGCTACGGCGCACATGCCGATGAGAACCATGCGGCCGGTATGCGAAAGAGGTGGATGGGCAGCGTGGCTGTTACATTCGCCGGTGAGTTCGTGGCGGAAAACCCAGCGCATGAGGCCATACGTAACCGTGATGGCGACACATGCCGGAAGAAGGAACATGGCGAGCCAGTCGGCGAGCGGCGGCATGATGTGATTGAAGACGACAAGGTTGGCGGGGTTGGAGATGGGCAGAAGAAATCCGGCAGCGTTGGCGATGAGCGCGCAGATGAAGAGATAGGGCATCGGGTTTGCGCGGGCACGCCGGACGGCGGCGAGAACCGCGGGCGTGAGGACAACGGCCGTGGCGTCATTGGAGAGAAACGCTGTGACAATGACGGCAACGAAGAAGACGAGTGTGAAGAGGCGGCGGGGCGAGCCTTTGGCTCCGCGAATAGCGAGAGCCGCGAGCCAGTCAAAAACGCCGTAGCGCTTGCCCATAACGGCAAGCAGCATCATGCCGGTAAGGAAAAGGTAGACGTTGAGGCCGCGGGCGATGGCCCGTCCGGCGAGCGGAACAGTAATGAGGCCGGTGACGATGAGGAGGATGGCGCCAAAAGAGGTCCAGACAACCTCTGGAATTCCGCGCGGGCGCAGCAGCATGAGCGCGATGGTGAGAGCGGCGATGGTCCAGATGAAGACGGCATGCATGGGACGCTTTTTTATCGTATAGGCAAGTAGTGGTGACGTGTAGGCAAGTAGTGGTGACGTGCCGGAGGGATGGGATGATTTGAGGGGTGAACCCGAGGCGCGGTGAACGGAAGAGGTCAGCGCTGGCAGCTGGGGCAGTAGTGGGTGCCGCGTCCGGCATGGACGATTTTGCGGATTTCGGCACCGCAGTCGCGGCAGGGCTCGCCGGCGCGGTCGTAGACGCGGTGTTCGAGCTGGAAGAAGCCGCGGACGCCGTCAGCGTCGACGTAATCAGAAACAGACGAGCCGCCGAGCTGGATGGCGTGACGCAGGACGGCCTGGAGTGCGGCGTGGAGGCGCAGCAGGCGCGGGCGGGAGATGCTTCCGGCGATGCGGGTGGGGCGGATTCCGGCGCGGAATAGGCTTTCGTCGGCGTAGATGTTTCCGACGCCGTGGAGCAGTTTCTGGTTGAGCAGGGCGGCCTTGATGGAGAGCTTGCGGCCGCGGAAGAGTGCGCAGAAATCGTCGGGGGAAATGGTGAGTGGTTCGCGGCCGGGGCCCTGGAATGGCTGGGCGTTCTCGATGGTGTGGAGGCCGAGGCGGCCGAAGCGGCGGGCGTCGACGAAGCGGAGTTCGTAGCCGGAGCTGAGCATGAGGCGGGCGTGGGTGTGCGGCGGGACAGGCACGGAGGCATGGGAGTAGAGCAGGCGGCCGGTCATTCCCAGATGGACGAGGAACTGGTGGGCGGCAGGCTTGTGGCGTGGACCTTCGAGGTCGAAGACGATGTGCTTGCCGACGCGATGGACGCGGGCGATGCGAAGTCCAGCGAGGACGGCGGAAAGGATTTCTGGATCGGTCTTGAAGGGCTCGCGGGCACGGCTGAAGACAGTGGAGAGGATGCGCTGGCCGTGGGTGCGGTCATGGACGCCCTGGGCGACGGTTTCGACTTCGGGGAGTTCGGGCATGGGGTGGGATTAGTTTCTCATTGCGGGGGGGCGTATCACCGGACCGAACTTTTCCTCAAAAGCTCACGATTCGGCAAGCCCTACCCTCGCTCAAAAATCGGGAAAAATCCTGTAGGAATGACAATTGACAAGTTTGATCCTGCTGGAGGATAATCTTCGCGAATTGAGTATCTGACATAAGTTGATTTGATAGCTACAACGTTTTTCTTCAGGCTCCCCCCGGGATCGAAGAACGCTTGTTTCGCAGAGAACAGCGCTCTTCCTTTTCTAAAACGGCGATGTGCAGATGCGTCGAATACCGTTGCCCTCCGTTATTGCTATCTGGAGTGTTCAGGCAATAAGAATCCTGGCCAGTTTTTAACTGCCGCCAAATCGCATGGGGGGAGACCATGAGGCAGAAATATATTTTTTTACCATTGATGTTCCTGGTTGTGGGATCTTTGAGCCGTACCTGCGAAGCACAACAGACTCAGTCTGAGCAGATAAAAATGGCTACGGCATGGAAGACATGGCGTAATGTAATGAAGCGGACACCATTGCCTCAGAAGACAGGGTGCTTCAATGCCTCATATCCGAACACGACTTGGCAGAAGGCCACATGCAAGAAAGCGCCAGATATTCCATACTTCCCCGCAAACGGTTCACGCCCTTACACCGTGGGCGGAGGTAACGACGCTCTTGCTTCAGCGCCGGATATATCATCGGCGACGGGATCGTTCGCTAAATTCACGGGTTTGACGAGCGCGAACGGCTACTCGCTTCAGCTCAACACGAACACATTTCAAACCACTGCATGCAATGGTGCCGCAGACCCCTCGGTATGTCTGGGCTGGGAGCAATTCATATTTTCAGAGCCCAGCTCAACGGTATTCATACAATATTGGCTGATTGATTGGGGGCAGGCTTGTCCTTTCGGTTGGTTAGCATACAACGGATCTTGTTTCATAAACAGCGGAGCCGTAAGCATTCCCGCCCAGTCTCTTTCTGATCTCCCCTACCTACAATTAAGCGGGGAGCTTCAGGCGGCGCGGATACTGCCATGCTGGGTGCAGAAGGCAGCGTTTATGAGGTCACGTCGGCCGACAGCCGGCTCAATTTGGAACAGCATTGGGACGTTGCTGAGTATGGTGTCTTCGGAAACGGTGGAGGCTCCGGAGTCACCTTTAATAGCGGAACCACCTTAGTGGATGAGATAAGCCTCGATAATGGCGCCACAGCCTCGCCAGGCTGCAACCCCGGGGGCTACACTTCGGAGTACAACAACCTCAACTTGCTTTCGGCATGCTGTTCCTACGGCGGCGCATCGCCAAACGTTCAGTTCATGGAAAGCAATGATTCCAATGCGACGGCGTCATGCGGGAGCACAGGACTGGTGGGTAATTTCACGCCAACGCCTTACACTTCCAACGCCACCGTAACTGTAATTGGGCAGTCGAACCCCACCATTGAGTACACGATTACACTCGGTGACACCAATCCGAATGCTGAAATCGACTATGCCCTCTACCTCTGCGGACAACCTGACGGAGGCGGAAGTATTAGCCCTGGAGAGAGCTTCACCGCTGAAACTCAAGGTTCTCAGAACTGCTCGCTTACCGGAACGATGTACGCGACGTCTTCAGGAAATTTGGCAAGCCCGGTAGCCGATATCGCATTTTAGATCGCCATGTATGCATCTTACCTCCATGCGTCTCCAAGAATTACACATGAGCCACTGGAGATTTTTAATTTGCAGCCGTGCAGAGCTTAGTTATTGACTTATGGAATCTGTTTGTTTGAAGAGACAATATGTGATTTCCGATCAGACTCTGCTCAAAAGGGTTCTTGTAAAACCCTCCCTTGAGGTTCATCTATGAAAAGAGACTCAGCATTCATTTGTTTGATTGCATTTCTAGCGTTTACTGTGAATTCGTGCATCGCTCAGAGTGCTGCCCCCGCTCCAGGCTTCAAGATTTCTGCAAGTAGCATCACCATGCCCTCCAGCGGTAGCGGATCTATCCCCATTACTCTCACTTCGCTGAACGGATTCACAGGCACCGTACTCATTTCTTGTCAACCGGTGCCCTCTCCCACTGCTGGAGTGTTGGAACCCTTTTGCCAGCCACCCCATATTGGGCTGATCCTATCGCTGACTCTGACTTCCTCTAAGTCCACTGTAAACGGCAGCCTCCCGATTACATCGCTTCCTGAACCGGTTACCGCCGGCAAGCTTATTTTGCCCGAATACGGCGAGGGAGCAACCCTTGTACTGGCAAGCGTGTGGCTGTGGGGTCTCGGGCTCAAAAAACGTAGAGCACCCTGGACCGCCCGTCTACTGTTGGTCTTTGCTCTACTGGTTGGATTCATAGGAATGACCGGCTGCGGAGCAAACCCTAAAACCCTGACGCCCGGAACCTATGAATATGTCGTCAAGGGGACATATCAGAATGGCACATCTTTTCTCTACGCAAGTACCAATGTGAACGTGACCGTACCGCCCGGAATCCCTATTCAGCAGCCATAATTTATGATTCAGGGACAATGCTTGCGCGTGCTGAGAAACGCTATCTGCAGATGGACGGGCTGGCAGAGATAGGGATTCGCATGGCGTTGGGCGCGCAGCGGTGGCAGGTGGTGAGGCTTGTCCTGATGGAAAACGCCTGGATTGCGGCAGCCGGCGCGGTGATGGGACTGGGTGTGGCGCTGGTGTTTGCCAAGATGCTCAAGAGCTTTCTGTATGAGATTGCTCCGACGGACCCCTGGGTGCTGCTGGCCTCGGCGCTGCTGCTGGGGGTGGTGGCCTGCGCGGCGTCGCTGGTTCCGGCGGTGCGGGCGGCGAGGATCGATCCGATGGACGCGATCCGGTGCGAGTAGGGTTGTCTCAGGCATTCTCTTCCGCGGGGATGGCGGGCGATATAAAATGGTGATTCGGGTGGGGATTCGATTCCCTTCCCACGGCACTGCCTGCCTTTGATCTTCCCCGCGCATTGCGAACGATCCCGGCGAGACCAGAGCAGAGGTGTGTGCCGCATCCTGATGAGGGAAGGCTGAGCGAGAGATACCATGCGCGCAAAATCCGCGGTAGTAGTGGGCGCCCAGTGGGGCGATGAAGGCAAAGGCAAGATCGTAGACGTGCTTTCGGAGCGCTTCGACGTGGTGGCGCGGTACGCGGGCGGGCATAACGCCGGGCATACGGTGATTATTGGCGGCAAGAAGTTCATTCTGCAGCTGGTTCCGTGCGGCGTGCTGCGGCCGGACTGCCGGGCGGTGATTGGCAACGGGGTGGTGCTGGATCCGATTGCGCTGCTGAAGGAAGTGACGAAGCTGCGGGAACTGGGCGTGGACGTGGACCAGCAGCTTTTTGTGTCGAACCGTGCGCAGGTGATTCTGCCGTACCACCGGATGATTGAGCTGGCACAGGAGAGCGCACCGGGGCGGAAGAAGATCGGGACGACGAGCCGCGGGATTGGTCCGGCGTATGAAGACAAGATGGCGCGGAACGGGCTGCGGGTGGTGGATTTGCTGAATCGCGAGCTGCTGAAGACGCACATCGAGGCGGCGTGCGGCGAGAAGAATGCGATTGCGCAGGCGCTGTTCGGGACCGAACCGCTGGACCCGGCGCAGATGTATGAGGAATATGCGAAGGCAGCGGAGGAGATCCGGCATTTTGTGACGGATACGGGCACGCTGCTGAACCAGGCGCTGCGCGAGGGGAAGAGCCTGATGTTCGAGGGCGCGCAGGGCACAATGCTGGACATTGACCACGGGACGTATCCGTTTGTGACGTCATCTTCGGCGACGGCGGGCGGAGCGTCGATTGGGACGGGCGTGGGGCCGACGGCGATCGGGACGGTGATCGGCGTAACCAAGGCGTATGTAACGCGGGTGGGCGAGGGGCCATTTCCGACGGAACTGCATGATTCGTCAGGCGAAGCGTTGCGTGCACGCGGGATGGAGTTTGGCGCGGTGACGGGACGTCCGCGGCGGTGCGGCTGGCTGGATCTGCCGCTGCTTCGCTACTCGAACCAGGTGAACAGCACGGAGTGGCTGGTGGTGACAAAACTGGACGTGCTGGACGAATTGGATGAGATTCCGGTATGCACCGGGTATAAGATCGACGGCAAGCCGGTTGACACCATGCCCGCGGATGTTCGCGGGGTGGAGGCGATTGAGCCGGTGTACACAAAGCTGCGCGGCTGGAGGCAGTCGACGGAGGGTGTACGGAATTTTGAGGATCTGCCGCAGGCGGCGCGGGAGTATCTGCGCTTTCTGGAGGCAGAATCGGGCGCGAGCATTGGCATGGTTTCGACCGGACCGGATCGGGACCAGACGATGGAGATGCCGGCCTTCACCGAAGCTCTGGCGGCCTTCGGGCGCCGTGGCAACGCATAACCCACTGCCGAGGCACGAATTATGACGACGCAAACGCAGAAACCCATCAGCTTTCTCGTAAGAATGAAGTTTGCCGAGGAAGACCGTTCGGAAATCCAGTCGATGCTGGGTCCGTTGACCGAGGCCTCGCGGCAGGAGCCGGGCTGCATCACGTATGTTCCGCACTGGCTGCAGGGCGAGAGCGCGACGCTGGTGATCTATGAGCAGTACCGGGACAGCGAGGCGCTGGAGGCGCATCGGGCCTCGAAGCATTTTCAGCAGTACGCGGTGAGCGGACTGTACCAGAAGATGCGGGAGCGGGAAGTCGAAGACCTGATCGCGGCGGTGTAGGCGATGCGGGACCGCAGCGGCAGGGTCTTGCCATTTGACCGACAAAATGCGCAGGTCAACCCCGTTTCTGCCGCCGATTGGAACGGATTACAACGGTTTACAGAATAGCTTTTGACTCTGGCGGCCGGCGGGCTTACTATCCGATATCGCCATGCGCCGTATTTCATGTCCGTTTCGCGGACGGGTTTCCCGTCCAGTGCATGCAGGGGCCCTGCTGCTTTGTCTGATACTTCCAATGGGGGTGGCAAATGCCGTCCTGTTGCCGCATGGTCCGCACCCGCGGAAAACGATTGAACGGCTGGAGGAACAATACCGGCAAGCGGTACTGACGGACGATGTTGCGATGATGCGGCGGATGCTTGCCGCTGACTACATCGGGATTGATCCGAGCGGAATCATCAAGACAAAGAACGAGACGCTGGCCGACTGGAAGAACCACGTTGTGGTGATGAAGGAGATGGACCTGAGCGACATGCACGTGCGGATCTACGGGGATACGGCCGTGCTGACCTGCCGGGCAAGGGTGATGGGGCACGATGCCGAAGGACGGCTGGACGGGGAATACCGGTATACGAGGGTGTACCACCTGGAGACGTCGGGGCGGTGGCAGATTGTGAGTTTTGAGGCGAACCGGATTACCAGACACGCCATGGCCGGGGGGATGTAGGAACAACTGGCGGGGGCGCAGCGGGCTGGTTCGAGAGGCGCCGCATAGCGCAGAATTTGCGTACCTGCTACTCTGTTAGAGCCCCATTGGGAAGTCTGGAGGTGTGTTTCATTGGCGGAAGTTCGCTTACAAGAGGGCGAGCCGCTCGAAAACGCGTTACGCCGTTTCAAGCGCAAGGTTCAGCAAGAGGACATCATCAAGGAAGTGAAGCGTCACTCTTTTTATCTGAAGCCTGGCGAGAAGCGCCGTGTGAAGGAAGCGCTGGCGCGGAAGCGGAATCGCAAGAAGGCTCGTAAAGAGCAGGACTAAGAGCCGTATCCACTCTGTCCGGGACGGGCTGACCAGCCGTCCTACCTAAAATTTTTGGTCAGCCCGTATTGGACAATTGTTCTTGTTTTGGCCGGCATCCTCTGCCGGCATCTTCGAAGGTGCCGTATTCCTGCGGCAGGGCCCATATTTCGCGAAGTCAGTGATGGATCTGTGTGAATCCGGGTCGCGGCGGTGTATCCGCGCCGGGGCGAAGGCTAGGGTTATCCATGGAGTTCGTCGATAGAATTCTCAAGTGCGTCGATTGCGGCAGCGAATTTGTGTTCACGGCCGGGGAGCAGCTTTTCTTTCACGACAAGCAGTTCAAGAACGATCCGAAGCGCTGCAAGGCGTGTAAGTCGAAGCGGTCGCGGTCTGGCAGTTCGGTGCGGGCCGAAACGCGGACGGTGTGCTCGGAGTGTGGAAACGAGACGACGGTGCCATTTCGTCCGACGCAGGGCCGACCGGTGCTGTGCCGGCAGTGCTTCCAAGCCAAGCGGGCAGCGGCACCGACGCAGACACCGCCGGCCGTAGCCAGCTAGCGCGAATTTACAGTTGCTTTATCCTGTCAAGGTTTTGCAGGTGCGCCTTTTCTTAGTGGAAAAGCCATGCTTGGGACAGTGGCTCCCGGGCATACCTGCAGTCGATTCGCTCTAGCTTTCGCGGCTGGCGGCAACGATCTTTTTTGCAGACGATTTTGAGGCAGGCTTGCGGGCAGGCGTCTTTGCATCGGATCCGGCGTCGGCGGCAAGCTCGACGGCTTTGCGCTTTTTGTCTTCGTGACTGACCAGAAGGGCCTCGAGCTGCAGGATGAGATCGTTGGTATTCATTGGCTTCACGAGCATCTGGTCCATGCCGGCCTGCCGCAATTCCCCATCAGCGAAGGGAAAGGCAGTGAGCATGGCGACGGCAGGTTTGTAAGGGGCGGCCTTGGCGGCCCTGACGACGTCGAGGCCGGCCTTTTCGCTTTCCATGCGCATGTCGGTGATGACCATGTGGTACTCGTGATTCTTGATGCGGGAGCGGGCTTCGCGCGCGGTCGCCGCGGTATCCACTTCAAAGCCGCTCATTTCGAGCACGGCCTTGAGCGTTAACAGGATCGCCAGTTCATCATCCACGAGAAGGATTCGCCGCTTCATTCGTAAGACTCCAATCGGCAGAGGTTGCAGGACTTCATACTCCGCGGCAGCCAGCCGCAGGGAAGCGCTGCAGAGATTCCGACCGGCGCGGTTTCCGGGTTACGATGCACAAGGACAACGGGGCAGTCTAACACGGAGAGACGCAACCGGCTGCACAACGTACGGCCAGCGACGGCACGCAAACGGGTCTCTTATTCACGACTTTACCACTTTGTGACGTGCGGCAACCGGCTGAGCAGATGTGGGTTCTTACGAATGAGGAGCAACCACAAGGCTGATATACTAAAAGGGGAGGCTTGTTATTCGGAGGACAACCATCGATAAACGTTCGGCCAAGACTTTTATTCGCACCAATGAAAGAATCCGCGCCCGTGAGGTGCGCGTGATTGACGATAACGGCGAGCAGATTGGGATTATGCCCCCGTTTGAAGCGCTCAAGATAGCCCGCGAGCGCGGCCTTGATCTGGTCGAGATCTCTCCTAATGCGAACCCGCCTGTCTGCCGTATTCAGGATTACGGAAAGTACCTGTACGAGAAGGACAAGAGCGAGCGCGCCACGCGCAAGAAGCAGAAGACGATCACGATCAAGGAAGTGAAGTTCTCCGTCACGGTGGACGAGCATGACTACCAGACGAAGAAGAATCACGCGATCCGTTTCCTGAACGAAGGGGACAAGGTGAAGGCGTCGCTGCGGTTCAAGGGGCGGCAGATGTCGCACCGCGACCTTGGGTACAACATCATCAACCGACTGATACAGGATCTGGCCGACGTGGCGACGGTGGAGTTCATGCCACGCATGGAAGGCACGACGCTGCACGCGATCCTGGCGCCAACGAAGAAAATAGAACCGAAGAAACCCGCGGCTCCCAAGCCTGCATCGCCGGGCGATGGAGCGAAGCAGGCGGTGGCGCAGTCGGTGCAATAACGGAGCAAAATCAAGGGAAAGAGAGCCCGGGAGAGATCCCGGGCTTTGCTGTTTTCGTGGATTGGGTGGATTTGCCTGTCGGGACCTGATTGTCTGGGCCGAACATCCAATCAGTTGCAGGTGGTTCATCGGAGCGAGTAGCGGAATGGTCTGTTATTCTCTGCACAAATCCGATGCGCCGGTAAAAGAGTTATGCCTAGTAGCCGGGGAGTAAAAGCGTCACACCTAAAAGTCGGCCTCCTGATCCTCGTCGCGTTGTCGGCTGTTCTGGCTGTGGTCTACCTTATCTCAGGACAAAGAGAGCCCAGCAGGTTCGAGGTTCGCGCCTATTTCAAGAACTCCGCCGGAGTGAAAGTAGGCGCTCCGGTCAAGCTGGACGGCGTGACGATCGGCAATGTTCGCGCCATCCGCATCGTGACGCATCCGGCGCTCACGCCGGTGGAAGTGACGATGGGGATCAGCGACAAGGACCGCAGAAACCTGCTGACCGATTCCGTAGCCAACCTGAAAGCGATAGGAGTTTTAGGCAGCACCGAGGTCGATATCGACAACATTCACGCCCAAGGCCAACCCATTGCGAACCATGGAGTTCTGCTGACGGGTGGGGCTCCCAATCTTGAAAACGCCCTTCAGGCATTTCAGACCGCGGACCAGAAGTTCAGTTCCACCCTCGGCCAGATCAATGTATTAGTGAGCAGCATCAGCAGCGACAAGGGTTCCATCGGCAGACTCATCAACGATCCCACCCTGCACAAGCGAGCTACGAGGGCGGTGGATGAGCTCAGCTCCATCCGCACGCACGTCAGCGACGGCAAGGGAACGATTGGCAAGCTCCGGACCGACAAATCATTCTCCAGCCACCTCAAGGACATGGGAACAAGCATATCCGGCGCCATGAGCGAGATCGACAGCGGCAAGGGGGCCGTTGGCAAGTACGTCAAAGATCCGGCGTTGAGCAAGAATCTGACGGAGGCTTCCGGGCAGCTCCGCCAGATCTCGACAGAAGTCCATTCCGGCCGGGGGACGGTTGGCATGCTGCTGAACGACCCGGAGTTTAAGAAGAAAGCAAGCGACACGGGTCGCCAACTGAAATCAATCGCAGCGGAGACCGGCGCCGGCAAGGGAACGATCGGCCAGTTCTCCAAGAACCCGTCCCTCCATCACCACTTTAGTGCCCTTGTTAAAAGCAGCCAGGAGCTGGTCACGGGTCTTCGAGAGCATCCCTTGAGGTACGTCTCGCTCCACCTGCGAATTTTCTAGGTAACGCAAGCTGAGACGGGTGGGATAGAGGTTTTTTCCGATGGAGTGCTCCGTGCTGCGGCGGCGCTGGCTCAGGACTCGGCGCCGAGCGGCAGGAAGAACTGCATGCCCTGCACGGGCTCGCCAAGGCGCTTGAGGAGCATCTGAAGGTCGCGGTTGTTGTTGACGAAGTCGATTTCGCTGGTGTTGACGACGAGCAGATCGCTGGCGGAGTAGTGGAAGAAGAAGTGCTCGTAAGCCTGGACGACCTGCTCAATGTAGGCGTCGCTGATGGAGCGCTCGCCGGGGATGCCTTTGCGGCGCATGCGCTGCTTGAGGACCTCGGGCGTGGCCTGCAGATAGATGACGAGGTCGGGCGTGGGCACGGTTTCGCGGAGCATCTGGTAGTAGTGGCGGTAGAGTTCGAGCTCGGCGTCGCCGAGGTTGAGGTAGGCGAAGAGCTTGTCTTTCTCAAAGAGATAGTCGGAGACGATGGGGGTGGAGAAGTCGGTGATTTCGCTCATCTGGGCGTGGCGCTCTTTGAGGAACCACATCTGCGTGGCGAAGGCCATGCCCGATTGCGCCTGGTAGAAGCGGTCGAGAAAAGGATTGTTTTCCGGCTCGGTGATGCGGCGGGCATGCATGCGCTCGGCGAGAATCGCGGCAAGGCTCGACTTGCCGACCCTGAGCGGGCCTTCGACGGCGATGAAGCGAGGCGATTCAAAGAGATTTGCCATGCCGTTTCAAGATACCGCATCCGCCGCTGCAAGGCGAAAGAAAACCGAAGAAGGGCAGCTGAGTGGTAAAGCTGCGGATTGTTGCGCAGCCGATTCCCTTGCCCGCCGATACATTTCCGCTCAGAGGGTGTGCAGGTAAGCCAGGAGGTCCTGGATCTGCTGGTTGTTGAGGACGTTACCGAAGGGCGGCATCATGTCGCGACCGTACTGGATTTCGGTGATGACGTGCTGGTCAGTGGCTGGAAGGCCGCTGGGCAGATACTTGCGGCGGAAGAGGCCCTCGAGGCCGGGACCGTGGAGATCCTTCTGGCTGTTTGCGTGATGACAACTAGCGCAGTACTGGACGAAGACCTGACGGCCTCGCAGCTGCTGGGGATTGAGCTGGCTGAGCGGCGTGGGCGGCGGCATGGAGGAATGGCAGCCGGCGAGGGCAAGCGTGGCAGCGGCGATGGAAGCCAGGAGCAATCGACGGGGAGAGGGAGAGTGGCTCATCAGCGGTTTCATAGCGGCAAAGAAATCATCTTAACTCCAGGTCATTCCGATGCGATGGCTTTCACGACCTGATCCATGACCTTGAGCACGGCCTCGCTGTCGGGATTGCGCGCGTTGCAAAAGATGGAGAAGACATAGGTGCGGCCAGTGCGCGATTTGACGTAGCCGCTGAGGGCGTTGTCCTCATCGAGGGTACCGGTTTTGGCATCGACGCGACGGCGCATGGCGGGGCTGGTGAAGCGGTCAGAGAGCGTACCGTCGACGCCGCCGACAGGGAGCGCGTTGCGGTAGATGCGGCCCCAACTCTGGTGTGAAGCGTAGGCCAGGAGCGTGGTGACGGCATGAGGCGTGACGACATCGTCATGGGACATGCCGGAGCCGTCGAAGAAGATGAAGCCGGTGGGGTTGACGCCGGCCTCGATGGCAAACTGGTGGACGACGCGGGCCCCCTGCGCGATGCTGCCGTCGCCGGCCTCGTAGCGGCCGAGGTCGCGGAGGTAGAGCTCGGCATGGAGGTTCTGGCTGACCTTGAGGGTGACTTTGAGATCCTGGGCGAGCGTGGCGCGAGAGATGTAGGAGGCGAGGACGTGCTGGCCGTCAGTGGGTGGTCCGAGGATCGTGTCGGTGATGGGATGGAGGGCGATGGGCTGATTGACCCGGTTGCGGAAGCGGCGGGTATCCGTTGAGAAGAGGTGATGAGCCTGAGCAATGCCGGTGATCTGGATGCCACGCTGGCGGAGCAGCATGGCGAAGGTTTCGGCCGTGTACCTGGCGGGGTCGATAATAGCGAGACCCGCGTGGAAGCCATTCTGATCGATGGTGCCATAGAGACGAACGGTGTGGGAGCCGGGCCGGCGATCGAGACCGACGCGACCAACGCCGGTGCGGAGCAGTGAGGTTTCGTTGTCGAGGTGGTAATAGGGGGTGGGCGGATTCCACTCGACGTCTTCGGTGCCCGTGGGGGTGATGAATCGCTGAGGCTGGGCGCCGGGCTCGTTGGGCAGGCCGGGAGCGCCGGCAGGGACGACGTTGAGGTAGACGACGTTGTCATTGATGGTGAGCGCGGAGGCGGGTGCGCCGTAGTCCCAGATGGTGTCGTCGAGCGCCCATCCCTCGCCATAGGGCTGGTCAACGAACCAGGTGTCGTCGCCGATGATGTTTCCGTCGATGCGATGGATGCCGTCTTTGACGAGCTGGTCGGCCATGTTCTCAAAAGCGGTGAGCGCATCGGGTTGGCGCTCGGTCTGGCCGTCGTAGGGATAAATGCGGCTGGAGAGGGTGGGATCGCCGGAGCCGTGAATGACGACGTTGCCGTGGAGGGTTCCGTCGGGCGAGATGGCGCCGGTGGTGGTGACGGTGGTGCGCCAGCGGGCATCCGGCTTGAAGAGATCGAGCGTCGCTGCGGTGGTGAAGAGCTTGGCGTTGGAGGCGGGGTGGAAGTACTGGTGGTCGTTGAGCGCGAAAACCTGGCGGCCAGAGAGCGTGGCGACGGAAATGCCCCAGTGGGCACGGACGGCGTCGGGGGCGCGAAGCAGGCGATGGATGGCGTAACCGAGGTGAGGGTAACCCTGGGCGACGTAATTGCCGCGCGCAGAAGCCGGACGGCCCGTGCGCGCCTGAGCGGGCAATGCGACCAGAAGGGCCAAGACCGCAACCGTGGCGGCGGCAAGGATGGGCTGAAAGGCGAGGCGAGGGCGGCGTGGTTGCATAAGGGTTGTTATTCGCTTTGACGTTGCTGCGTGGAGTGTAGCATCGGGAGCAGGATGGGATTCGTAAAGAGACCGCATTTTGAGTGGCCGCTGCGGACGCGCGTGATGCCGCTGGGCGAGAAAACGCGGGTGATGGGCGTGCTGAACGTGACGCCGGACTCGTTTTCGGACGGGGGACTCTATGTCGATTCCGGACGGGCGGTGGAGCGGGCGCTGCGGATGATTGAGAGCGGCGCGGCGCTGATTGACATAGGCGGCGAGTCGACACGGCCGGGGGCGCACCGGGAGGTGAGCGCAGCCGAGGAACAGGATCGGGTGCTGCCTGTGATCGAGGGGATCCTGAAAGCGCGGCCGGAGGCGGTAATCTCAATTGACACGTACAAGGCGGCGACGGCGCGGGCGTGCCTGCGGGCGGGCGTTGAGATTGTGAACGACGTGAGCGGCTTTTTGTGGGATGAGGAGATGGCCGCAGTGTGCGCGGCGGAAGCGTGCGGCGTGGTGCTGATGCATACGCGCGGGCGACCGAATGAGTGGCGTGGGCTTCCGCCGCTGGAGCATGAGACGGTACTGGATCTGGTGCGGGATGGACTACGGGCGCGGCTGGCGGCGGCGGTGACAGCAGGGGTGGCAGCCGAGCGGGTGGTGCTGGATCCGGGGTATGGATTTGGGAAGGCGCTGGATGAGAATTATCCGCTGCTGGCGCGGCAGGAGGAGCTGCTGGGGCTGGGACGGCCGCTGCTGGTGGGGGTTTCAAGGAAGTCGTTTTTGCGGCGGGTGCTGGAGCGCGAACTGAAAGGGATGGTGCGCGAGGCTGAAGCTGCTCTGTCAGCGGCGACGGTGGCGGCATGCACGGCGGCGGTGCTGGCGGGGGCCCATATTGTGCGGGTGCATGACGTGGCGCCGGTGGTGGCGGCGGTAGCGGTGGCGGATGCTGTTCTGAAGGCGGGATGATTCCGGTCCGCTCAAGCCAAAAGATGGCTTGAATGGGCCACCCTCAGATTCTCTTGACTCAATGACGAAGGGCGCGAGTGAATCGCGCCCTTGTGGTGTTTTTCGACTCGCGGTTGCTTACGCGGCGGCGTTTTTGGCGAGGGCGTCCTTGGCATGCTGGGCCAGGGCGGCGAAGCCGGCTTCGTCGTGGACGGCGATGTCGGCGAGGACCTTGCGGTCGAGCTCGATGCCGGACAGCTTGAGGCCGTGGACGAACTGCGAGTAGCTGATGCCGTTGAGCTTGGCCGCAGCGCCGATACGGACGATCCAGAGGGAGCGGAACTGGCGCTTCTTTTCTTTGCGGCCGGAATAGGCAAACTTAAGGCCGCGTTCGACGGCTTCCTGGGCTGCCTGATAGAGCTTGGATTTGGTGAGGAAATAGCCGCTCGCCCTTTTCAGGATTTTTTTGCGGCGGTCGGTTCTTTTAGTGCCACGTTTTACGCGGGGCATGGTGTTTCTCCTTTAGTTGAATCGTTTCGCGGCTGGAGGCAGGTAGACCTCTTCACTCGCGTCGTAGTTCGTTCTCGCAAAATACTCGTCTCAGCCAGCTTGCTCTCGTAGCAGCCGATCCTTGCGGAGTCGTCTGCGTAAGGTGTTGCTGCACTGGGAAGCGCATTTGCTCGAACTCTCGTACCTGAATCTCTCGGTCCGGTTCGCTTCGATCCGGCCCGGGGGCGCGAAGGCCCTGAGTCTCTATCGAGACCGATCAGGCATAGGGAATCATGCGGGCTACCTTCGCGTGGTCGGCGTCCGAGACGTAGCAGGGGGCGGTGAGCCGGCGCTTGGTCTTGGTCTCCTTCGACGTGAGGATATGGCGCATCTTGGACTGGCCCCGCTTGATTTTGCCGGTGCCGGTCTTCTTGAAGCGCTTAGCCGCGCCACGGTGTGTCTTGAGTTTGGGCATAGCTATCCTGTGGCCGCCAGATGGTTATGGCGACATTTGCCAGTCTACAGCAAATGAGGGAATCAGGCCAAACCAGTGGTTGCGAGCCAGCAGGTGAGCGAGACGCGATGGACGGCAGTGGGCTATTGGGTTAAGTGCAGGAGGTTGGGGCCGGTGCAGGAGGGGTTGGGATGGGATGAGGCGGAAAGCAAGAGGAAATGGTCCTCGTGTTTTTCGAGGAGGAAGTAGAGCTGGGCGCTGGAGGTGATTTTTTCCTGGCGGGCAAAGGTTTCTTCCAGTTGGACCTGGACTTGACTGGGGGCAGAGCAACCGCGGACGGCCCGGTAGGTGAATTGGCTGTAGAAGTCTGAGTTGGCGTGGCTGGGTGTCGCGAAGGCTGTATGCAGCCGGTGCAACGAAGCAAGCCCGCGGGTGGCGCTCCATTGGCTGGCAGCGGTCCAGGATGCCTGAAGCCAAGAATCGACGAAGCCGACCGGGGTGGTGGCGACGGGCTGGACGCGATGCACATGACCATCGTGAATGCGATAGCGAAAGATGCTGGTTTTGACGAACTGGCGGGAGTCAAGCGAGTTGGTGGCGATGCTCAACTGAAAGCCGCCGGGGGCTGGGCTGAGGACGGGGCGGATGTCACCGCGTGAGTAGCCTCCGGCCTTCTGGAAGAGCAGGCGGGAGGGTTGGCCGTGCTGGGAGATGCGCAGCAGGTCGATGCGAAATCCGCTGAATCGGGAGGTGCACCAGGGAGTGCCGTGGGCAGCGGCGACATCCCAGCCGCCGGCGACGGAGGGCGGCAGGAGAAGGTACTCGAAGAAATCGCCGAAGGCGCCGGAGATCTCCTGGTATCTGCCGCCCTGCCAGAGCAGGACGCGCTGCCAGCGGTGATCTTTGCGCTCGTAGAGCATGAGAAGGTGGTCGTCGCCGCAGGAGATGTTGAAACCGGCGACGATGCCGAGGAATTCGGGGCTGGAGTTGAGCTGATCGACGGCGATGTGCAGGTCCGCGCCGTAGATGCCGGCGATAGTGTTCTCGTCGGCGGGATATATGCCTGCCATGGGCTTGCCCGGCTGGTTGGCTCCGAGCCAGAAGGCAAGCTGATGCTGCAGCGCAGGGGCTGTTTCGTGGGATGGAGCGCGGCAGACCATCCAGTCGTACACGGCAGCCGCTAATGCGCTTTTAAAAGCTGCGATCTGGGCGGCGGTTTGAGGGGTGACCCGGTCGCCCAGAACCTCAACGCGGAAGGACAATAGGGTTCTCTGCTCGAGGCTAACCCTTTGTGCCGCAGATTGGAGATCAGAAAGGGTACAAAGCGGCTGCGCCCGTGCTGCAACTCCAAGTACGAGCAGGAGCGTTGCTGCCGCAAGGTGCGCCAGCCGTTTCATCGGTTAGAAGGATAACGCAATTTGTGGTTTTGTGTAGTGCAGTGCTGCTATTTCGCTCTTGTCACTGCGTGTTTGTCGCGGATGGGGTAGCCGTGCCAGATGTATTCGAGGGCTTCGGGGAGGGTTTGCTCTTTGACTGCGTGGTCGACGTGGTGAGCATTACGGGCGAAGACGAACTGGTAATGGTAGTGTTTGGCGGCGAGGGCGCGGGCCATGTCCTCGTTGGCGACGACCCAGTCGTGCATGCCGTCTCGCATGACGTTGGGATAGTAGAGGTCGCGGTCGCCGACCTCCATCCAGACGCGGATGGGCTTGCGCGGGGAGTTGGGGATGAGGCGGGAGTGGAGGTCCCATGCGCCACCGGGGAGCTTGGGGTTCCAGGGCCATTGCTGGTTGACGTAGGTGCCGGAGTAAGTGAGGACGCGGCGGAACCAGTTGGGATGGAACCAGGCCATGATGAAGGCCGCGGCGCCGCCGGAGCTGCCGCCCATGGCGGCGCGGCCGTTGGGATTACGGGTGAGACGGACGTGGCAGGTGGAGGCGACGCGCGGGAGCACTTCATGCTGGACGAAGTCGCCGTAGCGGCCAGAGACGGTGTCGTATTCGAGGCCGCGCTCGGAGCCCTGTGCGTCTCCGCCGCCGTTCTGAATGGCTATGGCGAGCATGACGGGGATGAGGTGCTGAGCGATGAGGTTATTGACGGTGGTGAAGAGGAGGGGGTCGGGACCATCCTGATCGACGATGAAGGGCGCGGCGACGCCAGGGCGGTACTGGGTGGGAATGTAGACCCAGACGGTGCGCTTCCAGGACTGGGGATGGCTGGTGGGAACGAGGAGGCGCGCAGGGTTGTGCGGGTCAGGATGGCCGAAGGTTCCGGGGGTGCGTGCGATGCCGGGATAATAGCGGCTTTCCGCCGAGGTCATGATGAAGCTGCAGACGCTGCCCTGCGGGACGGCAGGGTCGGGGACGGTGGCCGGGGCGGGCGGATGGGTGGGGCCGATGATGAAGTTGCCGTCGGCGTCGGGGGGCGGGACGGTACCGTCTGGAAGTTCTTTGGCAGGAACCATGCCGGGAGCGTGCGGGTTACGAATGGGCACGATGATGGCGCGGCGGGGTCCGACAGGTGGAATTTTGGGGACGCGCTGGACGGGTGCGTGGGAGGTTTTGGGCGGCGTGGCCGGAGTCTGCGTTTGAGCGAGAGCGGGGACGGCGAGGAGGGTGGCGAGGAGCGCGGGAAGAGCGGGATAGGTTAGCCGTTTCATCGGCTACGAGGATAGCGCAGTCCGGGGATGACTGGCTGACGCAGGAGGAGGTTCAGGGTTCGAAGCGGAGGAGCGTGTCAGTGCGGGTGAGGTGGAGGAGATCGCGGATGCGCTGGTTGACTCCGCGAAGGGTGAGGGTTCCGCCGCGGTTAGAGATCTCAGCGCTGGTGAAGACAAGGAGGCCGAGGCCGGCACTGTCCATGTAGGTGAGGGATTCCATATCGAGGACGACGTGGCGTGTGCCGTCAGAGAGCGTGGAGCGCAGCTGAGACTCGAAGAGTTTGAGGGTAGTCCCGAGAGTCATGGTTCCGTTGAGTTTGACTTCGACGGTTTGGTCTGGGAGTTGGGCAAAAGAGGCGTCGAAAGGCATGGGCAACACTTTAGCCCCATTTGCGCGGTCCGCCAACAGAAAAGCGGGAGGGTGGATCTCAGGCGGGTGGATGTGGGCCGGCGCCGGGCGGGTAAGGAGGCGGAGGGTAGCGAGGACAACACTTTAGACCGAGGATGGGGCTGGGCTTATGAAAGAGCCTGCAGCCGCATGAGACAAGTCGCGACAACGGGGGCGCAGCAGAACAAGAGCGCGGGGTAAAGTTATAGAAGTTAAAATTTGATGGCGCCAGATGACTATCCAGACCGAAGAGACAAATGTGAGAGATCAATTAACTGCACAGACACCGGCTGGGCGGTATCGGCTGGACTTTCGACGCTATTACTCGCCATATTATGTGGCGATTGGGTTGGTGATGGCGGTGCTGGTTCCGCTAGAAATTGTTTGGTGCCGCATAGATCGGTTAGGCGGGCTGAGCCATGTATGGGGTTCTGTACCGAGCCTGGTGATGCTGGTTGCGTGCCTGGCGTACTGCCACTGGCGACCGCTGCCGAAACTGATTGAAGTGGTCGAGATGGTGATTGTAACGGTGGTACTTTCGACTTTTCTATCGGTGCTGGTGCAGCTTGCGGGGAGAAATCACCACCCTATGGTTGACCATCAACTGGCCTGGATGGACAGGTGGGCGGGAGTTAGCACGGTTGCGGTAGTGCATTGGATAGCTGGCTGGCCGGTGCTTCGGCTGGTGCTTGCCTTGACTTACAACCTGACCATAGTTTTCATGGTGGCGGCACTGATTATTCCTTCGCTGATGGGAAGGGTGCGGTGGTCGCAGCAGTTTATTTTGTCGGTCACGGTGGCTCTTTTCATTACGGTGGCCTTGTTCTGGCAGTGGCCTTCGCTGGGGCCTTGGTCGGTAGAGGGTTACTCGCCGACGAAGCTGCAGTGGTCGGTCGCGCAGTACCTGCTAGAGCTTCGATCAGGTGTTCCACTGCAACTGGATATGGCGCGGGCAGGGATTGTAACGTTCCCGTCATTCCATGCGACGCTCGCACTGCTGTGCGCGGTGGCGGTGGGTTCGGTTCGCCAGCTGCGGACTGTGTCCTGGGTGCTAATGGCTCTGGTGTGTGTGTCCACGGTGGCGCTGGGGTGGCACTACTTTACCGACGTGGCGGCGGGGCTGTTGGTGGGCGGAGTGGCGCTTGCGATTACGTACCCTATTGTTCACCGGGTGAGGCCGGATGCATCTGCTGCGACTTTGAGGAAGTAGCTCGCGTCAGCAGGCCCTTGATTCCGGAGCATTGCCGTGCTGCGTGAGAAGGCGGAGGGTGGCCAGGATGGCGGGGAATCCCATGGAGAAGAGGGCGATGACGTGGAAGGCTGCATTGGGTTCATTGACGATGTAGCGAAGGGCGAACCAGGCATAGAGCAGGACGGGGAGAGCGGCGTAAGGATCTGAGGCGAGCGGGTTGAGGGCGGCGAGGTTGAGCGGGTGGCGTGCGGCGCGGGCGAAGAAGAGGCCGGTGAGGAAGTAGATGGTGAGGGTAGTGAGGAGCCATCCGGCGTAATTTTGGAGGGGAACGCCGAAATAAGGGCCGCCGTGGCGCCAGATCCAGTAACCGGAGGCGGTCATGGCGGGGTCCATGACGGCGTCCCATGCGGAAATGACCATGGCGGCGACAGCGGACTGGGCGAGCAGGAACGGCCAGCGGAACTTGGCGGCAGGCGGGGGCATGAGGACCTGTGCGACGCGCCAGGAGGGGTAGAGCATCATGAACCAGGCGAGCGGGATGAGGATGGGGACGTATCCCAAGCGGACGCCAAGCATAGCGCTGTAATGGTAGGGACCGTAGACGAGGCCGGTGGCGACGCCGAGCTCCTCAAAGCACCAGGAGATGACGGCGGCGAGCGAGAAGAACCACGCGGCGGGGCGCGGGCCAAGGGTGACGGCGGCGTGGGTGAGCGCGAAGGCAGTGAAGAAGAGGGTGAAGGGAGTGTTGCCGATGTTGGGGAGGTGCAGCCAGGGGTGCGTCATGGCGGCGCCGATGACATAGAGCATGACGGCGAAGAGCAGGAGCGTGGCGTAGCGAAGGGCGCGAGTGAGTGGAGGATGCGATGTCGACATGGGTTTCCGGGGTCAGGCGGCGAAGCGGCTGTAAACGAACCTGGCCCAGCTGCGGAGGCCGCGTTCCTGGAGGACGTCGCTCTGGATCCACTCGCGAATGGGGACGGCGAAGCCGGTTTTGGGACGGTTGAGGACACTCGCGGGCAAAGGCTGCCGGAGGCATGCGGTGATGTCGGGCTTGTGCGGAGGAAAACTGCCGAGGCGCAGGGGTGCGAGGTCGTGAAGGAGCTGCATGTCGACGAAGGGGACGCGAATTTCGACAGAGTGCGCCATGCCGGCCCAGTCGGTGTCCCGGAGGAGCTGGGAGCGCATGTAGAAGCAGAGTTCGAGCACGGCGACGCGGAGGAAGTCGCGAGCGGAGGCGGGCTGGACGGGTTGGAGCGGGCGGATGAATTCGTTGAGCTGATCGACGGCAGATAGCTGGCGCCAGCCGAGACGGGCCATGTCCGGGTCCATGACATGAGGGAGTTCCCATGGCATGTAGAGTCCGCGGCGAAGGAGATAGGCGCCGCCGAAGGAGCCGCCGTATTCGAGCAGGCCTGCGTATTTGGGCGAGGTGAAGCGGGCCATGAACGGAGCCGTTACGACGCGGAAGGCGCGACCGATGGAGGGAAAGCCGTTGCCGACGGCAAGGAGGCGAACGGAGCGCGGGATTTGACGAAAGCTTGGGTATCCACCGAAGAGTTCGTCTCCGCCGAGGCCGCTGAGCGCAACCTTGAAGCCGAAGTGACGGGCGAGTTTGCCGATGAAGTAGGAATTGACGC
>JAJZAL010000039.1 GCA_021799405.1 Acidobacteriota bacterium | reverse complement strand
CTGGGTAGCGAAGTTCGGTTGTGATAACCGCTGAATGCATATAAGCGGGAAGCACGCCCCAAGATGAGATCTCCCTGAAGGGCCCAGGAAGACGACCTGGTTGATAGGCTGGGTGTGGAAGCGCAGTAATGCGTGTAGCTTACCAGTACTAATCGCCCGTTCGGCTTGTCCATAGAATTAACTCCGCGCAGTTAGCGGACATTCTTCAAGCCTTGTAGTTCCAATCAATTTCGTTGCCGTAAGTGCGGCGCCAGATTGCAGCCGTGTTCCTGCCCGGCCCGGGAGAAACCATCCGGGACTACGCAGACGCCACGGTGATGCTGCGGGCAACCACCCGCCAAGCGCCCTCAAGATTAAAGGCGAGCCGAGATTTTTCCGCGCTGACGCGCTCAGGATTTTGGCTGAAAGCTTCTGGTGCAAAGTGCATCAGGCTTTCAAAACGCCTCAATTTGCCGGTGACCATACTGCGAGGGATCACCCGTTCCCATCCCGAACACGGAAGTTAAGCCTCGCTGGGCCGATGGTACTGCACGGGTGACCGTGTGGGAGATTAGGTGATCGCCGGCATTAATTACGAGACAAAAGCCATCCGCCACCGCGGATGGCTTTTGTGCTTTTGGCTGGCCGAAGCCAATAAACCAATGCAGCCGGATTCTGATGGCATCGTGCTGCTAAAACTGCACACTCCTGAGCATCCTCTGAAAGGAAGGGCTCAGGCGCCCATAGTCAGATTCCGGAGCGACAAAGACAAGGAAGATCACCGCCCCATCCGACCGGGGAACCGTCACCAGCCAGTCCCTTTCCTTTTGCGATTGACCTTTCGCATTCGGGAATGGCGACGTCGATTGCATATTGACCGACCTCCCGCGAACACCGGCAACCTTGATCTCAGCGGCTGCGCCAACCGGTTGCAGGTCGCCTCCGCCGCTCTGCAAACTGCGCACAATATCATCCGTGACCTGATCGATCGATGCTGTCTTGCCGCGTGGAGAAACGCCATTGACCACGACTCCGTAGCCGATCCCGCTGCCCACAACTCCGGCACGCGGCGCGATCGTGATGGATTGCCCCTGTTGCTGCGGAGCAATCACAACCCAATTCTCCGGATGCACCATCCTCACCAGACCGAGATCGGCCAACACAAAATTGGAGCTTGGCGCTACGGCATTCCAGGCAACGGCGCCAGATTTCGATTCCGTTGTTGCGGAGGCGGCGAGTCCGGGCGGCGGCTTAAGGACCGCGCCATTCCTCTTGTTCAAAGCGCTCCACTGGCCTGTCTTTGCTCCTTTGGCAATTTCATCGGCCGTATAGACCTTCGCGCTGGTTGCCTGCTGGCGCGCCGCCGTAAATGCGGCGCTATCGGTCCGATAGGTCACAGGCGGCCATCTCTGGATCTCCTTTTGGATGGCAGCCTCCCGGTTGCCCGGGTTGGGATGATCGCTCAGGAACTGTGGCCCTGTGCCGCCCTGCGCCTGGAGTTGCTTGAAGAAATCTGCCAGAGCCTGAGGGTTATAACCGGCTCGATAAAGGATGATCGTTCCAACCTCGTCCGCTTGAGCCTCATCGCTCCTCGAGTACTTCAGCATCACCATGCCAGCCCCCACCTGGATGCCGGTCTGCCCAAGCGATCCAAGCATTCCGCCTTTATTTCCCAGGAGGACACCGGCCAGGCCCGCCAGTCCCTGGGTGAGTTGGGCCTTCTGCATCTGCTTGGCCGAATGCTGCATGTAAACGTGCGCCATTTCGTGCGCCATGACGCCGGCCAATTGCGCCTCGTTGGTTGCCGCGGTAATCGTGCCCAGATTCACGAACATTTCTCCGCCTGGAAGCGCAAAGGCGTTGATCTCCTTCTGCGCCACCACATGGAATTGGAACGGCCATGAATATTCTGCGGGGATCACCGCTACGAGCCGCTGGCCAAGCTGGCGAACATATTGAGTTTCGGGACTACTGTCCGGCAGGAGGGGCATCTGCTTATACACTTCGGCTGCTGCCTGAAATCCGATCTGCTGCTGCTGTTGGCGAGTGATGCTTGTGCTCCCCGGGTTGGGCAATTGCGGAAGGCTCGACTGCGTCTGGCACGGAACTGCCGGTGCGAGAGGCAGAGAGATTGCGACCAGAACAATCGTAAAGATAGCGTGTCGATTCATTGGAAATGCCATGCGCGCCCTCCCATACTCAGAATCGAGAGAGACATCACCATTCATCGATGCCAACTACCCGGTAGTCTCCGACTCAATCGCTTCACTGGCAGGAGTCACCGTGACGGGAGCCGTCAACTGAAACTCCAGGAGCGTTTCAGAAGGCAACTTGATCTGCGGGCCCTTTGTTGCTGCCTGTACGCCGGTACCCGCGCCCGCGCCCGCCGCGGCCCCAATCGCTGCTCCTTTGCCTCCGCCGGCAATGGCCCCGATCACGGCTCCCGCGACGGCGCCACCGCCAATGACAGCGGCGCTTCGCTTGCCGCGAGATGCGCTTTGCTTCGTGAATTGCCCTGTCTGCAGGTCATAGGACTTGCCGCCAACCGTAATTGTGGCGAGCACGAGCACGACTTCTGATGTTCCGGTAAAGTGTCCGGCGCTCTTCGCGGAGACGAGCCGCGCTGTGGCGTCTGCATTCTTCGGAATCACGGTCTTGTTCTGAATCACGACAGGCGCATCCAGCGAAACACGGAACGAATCGCCTGCCTTGTGCTTCTCGGTATCGACTGGATCAATGAGCCGGACAGTTAAGCGGGTTCCCTGCGGAATGATGACGTGACTCACTGCCGGCTGGGCCGGGACGGGAGCAGCAGCCTGAGCCGGAGGCGCGGCGGGCTGGGGCTGCGCAGCCGGTGCAGCGGCGACGGGAGCTGGAATCGCCGGAGCCAACGTTTTGGCGTGCATCGGGCCTTTGGCCGCGCTGGGCCCTGGCTTGGGCATTGGAGCTTCAGCAACCGAAGGAGCCGGCGCCGGAGCTGCGGAGGCCGTCACCACCTGCAAATTGTTGATCACGCCTTTCACGCCCTTTACTTGCTTCGCCACTTTCTCTGCCGCGTTGCGCGCATCATCCGAAGCAACGTTCCCGGAGAGCACAACCACTCCGCTATTGGCCTGGACGTTGATAGGCGCCGCGGTAAGCGCCGCCTGCTGATGGATTTTTGCCTGGACGTCCGTGGTGATCTCCACATCAGTGCGTGCGCGTGAACAGGAGACCAACATGCAAGCGGCCAGCAGCGTTGCGCCAATAATTGACAATCTCCTGGTCTTCATAGAACCTCCCTTGGGATAATCCGCGATTGCGGTTCTCCCATCGAGAATGTTGATCGTAGAAGGCGAGCCCCATCTTCGACATCGCGGTCCGGTGGCACGGCGCCAGTGAGGGCAGACGCGAACGAGTAACCGCGCGGGCCGAAACATACCCGCGGCAGGGCATTTCTCCACTTGCTCAGGAAGATACACTTGGATGAATGAACAACGGGAAGCGCCCGCTGCCACACGAACCCCAGCGGGTTTTGGCCTGAAACGGCCAAGGGTTCACCTTCGAGCATTCTTATCGCATCGAATGCAAGTTCAGGAAAGCGCTAAATGCACTCGCGGTCTGTGACTCCTGTCACCCCAAGCGGTGATCGGGAAATCTGCGCCGAAAGATCCCCAAGTTGAATCAACGCGTCCGCTTCATGCCTTGTTGATCTCGTGCAGCGCCTTGGAGATTGGAGTCGTTCCCGCGCCCGGAGCATCGGGAGCTACGTAAAAGCCGGCTTCAATCCTGGCCGGGTTTTCCATCCAGTCGCGCAGCCAGGGGATGTACTCGAGCAGTGAACAGGCGGGATGGGCAAAGCAAAGATGCTGATGGACCTGGCACATGTCGCCGACGTGGGGCGCGACGGGCAGGCTGTAGCAGTGAGCCAAATCTGCTACTCGCCAGAACTCGGTGATTCCCGCCAGGCGCGTCACGTCTGGCTGTACATAATGAACGGCGCCGGCGTGCATGAAGTCACGGAACTGTGTGGCCATGTACAACTGCTCGCCCAGCGCAATCGGTGTTCGAATTGTCTCGGCCAGCCGGCGATGGCCTTCCACATCGTCGAAAAAAATCGGCTCCTCGATCCAGGTGATATCGAAGTCCACCAGCCTGCCGGCGGTCTGGATGGCCTGGGGCAGGCTCCAGCGGCCGTTGGCGTCGGTCATGATGCGAATTTCCGGCCCCAGCGCCTTGCGTACAGCTTCCACGCGGCGCAGATCCTCGCCCGGATTTGCGCCACCAACCTTGAGCTTCACCGCGCGATAGCCCTCCTCTTCGACCAGCCTCCTGCAATCGGAGACAACGGTTTCGAGCGGCCAGTTCAGCCATCCGCCGTCGGTGTTGTACGCCTCCACGTTCTTGGCCGCCGAGCCGCCAAGCAGCTTCCAGAGGGGAAGCCCCGCTTCCTTGGCCTTCAAATCCCACAGCGCAATGTCGATCGCGCCCAGCGCCAGGTGGGTGATGCCGGCGCGTCCTACCCAGTAGATCTCGGCCTGCTTATACAGCCTTTCCCAAAGGGCCAGCACTTCACGCGGATCCTCGCCGATGAGCAATGGACCAAAGCTGTGCAGGATGCAATCCACGATGAGACGGTCCGTGGGCAGATGCGCGTGCGTGCCGGAGAATCCATAGCCCACCAGGCCGTTGTCGGCATGGATGGCCACGCCCGGCGCGCCCCAGTGGGTCAGGCGGTGCGTGCTGTCAGCGATTCCTTGGCGCGTAACCGGCGCATGCAGAATGAAGGGCTCAAGCTTGGCGATTTTCATGGGGGTCGGATCGGTCAAAGTCAATCATAGCTTCGCCATCCCCCGGCGTGCCATGAGGAGTGACTGACTGTGCAAAGGGGCGTGTTCAGACGGCAGCAACCCCATTTGGCGTCAGCGTGGCCATCTTTAAGGCGACCACCGAGCCGCTACGGCTGACGGTTCTTGCGAAGCTCCGCCGGGAGCGAGAAAGCGAACGCCTGCCTCGCGATTCGCTGCTTGAGTCGCACCCAGGTTCAGTTCGCTGAAAGGAATGACACGGCGATATCCGTCCAGCACATAGACTGCGCTAGGAGTCAGCATGTAGTTATACACGCGCTCGGGGCGACGGCCGTCATTGAAGACAAGCGTGAGAGGATACCGGTCGCCTTCGCCGGGATATGGCGAGCGCTTTTGCGCGCCGGGAGCGGGGGAAGTTTCCCGTCGCGAAGCGTATGCCGGAGGAGGCGCGGATCGCCAGTATTCAGGAGCCTGCCCAGCCGCCATGGGGTAATAGAGGGGAGCCGAAGCATTTGGTGTCGTCTCTGACGGTGGAGACGTATAGGAACTGGGGCTGCGCTGGATGAGTCCGGAAGGATCCCGCTCCGGCTGCTCTGTGATAGGAATCTGCATATCATCCATCACCTTGAGCGTGAGACGCGTCTCTTCTTTCAAAGTGGGACGGGGGCCTCGCCGTGGCAGATTGAGCAGGTCGATCGGCCAGAGAATCGGTATCATCCACGCGACCGTATCTCTTACCGCATGGCCTTTGCCGAGAATCCGCCCGTCGCGATCGATGTTATAGCCCGGCACATCCACAACCTTTGCATTCATTGGGATCACGGTATCGGGCTCGATCACCATCCGGTCGAACTTCAACTCCATCCAGCCCTTGCCGACAAGATGCCCAGGATCCTTGTAGGCCTTAAACCGGCCCTCCAGAAAACTGTCGAAGGGAAGATTGTAGTCACCGTAAGGCGCGGTGTAACGGGCTGAGCATAGAATCGGATCGCCGACGGCGACAGTCTTTGAAGAAAGCTTCGGCTCTGAGATTGTGCACTGAATGAGAGAGCCGGCAGGGATGAGCTGCTCCATGGCAATAGCCGGGATCGGCGCGGCGAGGAACAGGCAAAAAAAGGCGAGCAGCGCACTCTTCATGGCAGTTCTCCTGAACGGAGGGGCTCTCGGTGAGAGCCGCTGATCTTGCGTTTGCAGCGGAACCGTGCAGTCGCTGATCACTTGCAGGAGATTGAGTGGTGCGGATGAAACCGTTCAGCACCAAGGAGCTTATCATGGAAGATTCTGTACGGCGTTGTCAAGGCGGCCAGCGCTTCCACGCCGTTTGCCACTGCATTTGAACGGGATAGCCGGCCTCCGCTGCGCTCCTGGTCTTCACGTTTCCGGGTCCTTGTATTGCGGAGGTCCCCGGAAGCCCATTCCGGAGCGAAGCCGCCAGCCACTCTCAGATCGCCGCGGATCCCTCAAAATACGCCTCAATCTCTTCCAGCGTTTTGCCCTTCGTTTCCGGCAGGAAGAAGACTGCCACCAGGAAGTACACCACCGTGAAGCCGCCGAAAAGGAAAAAGATGGACGAGTAGCCGTACTTGCTGACGAACGGCAGGAAGATCGCCGCCAGCGTGGTCGAAGCCATCTGGTTGATGACCAGCGCGATGCTCATGCCGTTGGAGCGGATGCGGGTAGGCATCAGCTCAGAGAGCGCCAGCCACACCACCACGCCGGGGCCGAGCGCGTAAAACGCCATGAAGCAGTAAAGCCCCAGGGCAACCAGCCAGCCATGGGCGGCATTCGGAACCCGGCCGATCATCGCCTTCTCGATACGCAGCGGCGCAGTCTGCGCGGTGCTCAGACTGGCGAAGGGGTTTTTGAAGAATGCCTCAACCTTGTTCGAAGGCACGCAACTTGCGCGCGTGATCTGGATGGGGGCTGCCCCGTGATCGTCGGAGCGCACGTAATTGGTGGCGGCTGTGAAGTCTCCATAAGAGTAAATAATGGCCAGCGAAGCCCGGCCGCTCCTGATATCGCTGCCGTTGTAGCCCTGCTCGGCAAGCAGCTTTTCCGCTTCGGCCGGGTCGAAGCGCAGCGTCAACTCCTGGTTCGGAGTCACCAGAGCTTGAATTGCGCCGCGGCAATCCACGTTGTATCTTTCTGTCTTCAGGAACAGAACTCCCACGCTGATCATGGCGGCGACGATTCCGCCGGTGCCCAGCATCAACAGAAACTTGCGTCCCTTGCGGTCTACGAACATCATGCCCACGATGGTTATCAGAAAATTCACGGCAGTGAAGATGACGTAGCCCCAATGCGCATAGAGGTCCGAAAGTCCGCCCTGCAGCAGGATGTTGGTGTTGTAGCCGATCAGCGAATTGATGCCCGTGGTCTGATTGCAGAAGAGGATTACGCAGGCCAGCAAAAAGGGAATCACGTACTTGCGGCGCAGCAAAGAATCCTTGATCTTCTGACCCGCCTGTTTTTCCGGCAAGCCGTTTTCCTGTGCGGTGCGCGCCGTCGCCTCCATCTCCTCAATCTCGATCTCAGCCTGCCGCTGACTCCGCGAGCGAAGCAGCGCCTGATAGGCTTTCTGCTTTTTTCCTTTGCGGAAGAGCCATCGCGGCGACTCGGAGACGAAAAAGCTGCCCACCACAAAGAGCACGCCGGGCGGCAGTGAAACCCAGAAGATGCGCCGCCATGCCTGGTCCTTGAATGCGAACAGAGCGGCCGCGCTTGCGGTTTTAGACACCGCATCCACGCGATAGCTATAGTAGATTCCCACCAGTGCCGCAGTCACCACGCCCAGGGTCAGCAGCCATTGAAAGACGCCAGTGCCCTTGCCGCGGTTTGAAGCTGCCAGGCACTCGGCCAGGTAGAGCGGGACTACCACTCCGACCAGGCCTCCGCTGACGCCCTGCAAGAGCCTCCCGAAGAACAGCGGCCCATATCCGTGCGAAAGCGCGATGATGGGGATGCTGAGTACAAACGTGATCCCGCTCAGGATCATCAGTGGCTTGCGGCCCATCCAGTCGGCGAGCGCGCCTGAAAACAGCGTAGAGAAGACGCTGCCCAGCAGCACCGCCGCGACAATGACGGAGAGCTGCGCGGCCGTCAGGCGCGAAGTCGCTTCCAGGTAGGGCAGGGCGCCGCCGATGATGCCGACATCGATTCCATACAGCAGTCCACCCAGACCCGCCACCAGAAGCAGGAAGATGCTGTAGCGGCGGTTGGCAACCGCGCTAGCCACGGCGGGCATATTCGTGGAGCCGCTTGCGGTCATTGTCATGGTGGTGAGTCCCTTTCGCGCATCCGGTAGCGAATGGCAATGTGAGAAGCGCGCTGCCCAACAGAGGAATAGCGCTTTCTGACAAGGTAGCAGCGTGCGCGACTAGTCTACAATGTTCGCACTGAATCAAATGCTCGTTTTATGAGCAGAAAGCAGCCTATGTTACCTCTTTTTCCGGCTCGGAAACGGTCTGCCCTGGTTGGTCCCGCATGGGGATTGATCGCACTGCTCGTTGCGTTCTCCGCACTGGCTTTTGCGCAAACGCACCCTCCCCTTCTGCCCGCGCCCCGCGAGGCGCATTTCGAAGGCGCCGCCGACCTGCCCGCGCACATCATCGTCAGCGTTCCGGCACGCAATCCGGAAGACGAATTCGCCGCACACGATCTGGAGGAGGCGATCAAGCAGATTGCTCCGGAGCGAAGCCGCGAAGCCGGGCTGTATCGCGTGGTGCTGCTGCGAACCAGCTCGGCTGAGGCCAAGTCGCTCCTCGCCCGACACAGCCTGACCTTCGATGATCCAATGCAATCCGAAGGCTATGTGCTGGTGATTGAGCCGCACGAAGCGTATATCGTGGGCGCTTCCGGCGCGGGCATTTTCTACGGCGCGCAGACCTTCAAGCAGTTGCTGCCGCTTCCAGGGGCCGATCGCCTGCTGCCCACCGGCACGGTGCGCGACTGGCCGGCGATGCGCTATCGCGGCGTCCAGGACGATCTTTCCCGCGGCCCATTCCCCACGCTCGCATTTCAAAAGCGCCAGATTCGTATACTGGCATCCTTCAAGGTGAACATTTACTCGCCGTACTTCGAGCACACCCTGCTCTATCCCAATCAGCCCCTGGGCGCGCCGCCGGGCAGCGCGCTTACTCCGGATCAGGCCAAGGAACTCGTCGCTTATGCGCGCCAGTATCACGTCACCATCGTGCCGGAGCAGGAGGCCTTCGGCCATCTTCATCAGGTACTCAAATACGACATCTATCAGGACGTAGCCGAAACCCCGCACGGTTACGTTCTTGCGCCCGGCCAGCCGGGCACGCTGCCCCTCATCAAGGACTGGTTTACGCAGATCGCGCAGGAGTTTCCTTCGCCCTTTATTCATATCGGCGCGGATGAAACCTGGGATCTGGGTCTTGGCCGTACGCATGAGCAGGTGCAGGAGCAGGGCTACGGCCCGGTTTACGTCGCATTTCTCAAGCAGATTCACGATGCTCTGGCGCCTCTGCACCGCCGCCTGCTCTTCTGGGGCGACATTGGGGGGCAGGATCCAGCCGCCATCGCCAGCCTGCCCAAGGACATGATCGCCGTGCCGTGGAATTACTGGGACAAGAGCGGCTTCGACAAGATGATTGAGCCCTTCGCCAAGAATGGCATGGAAACCTGGGTGGCCCCCGGCGACGCCAACTGGAGCGAGGTCTTTCCAGTCGCCAAAACCGCCCTCTGGAACATTCAGGGCTTCATTCGCGACGGGCAGCGGCTGGGATCGACCGGCGCTCTTACGACCGTGTGGAACGACGATGGCGAAGGCCTGTTCAACCAGGACTGGTACGGCGTGCTCTTCGGCGCGGTGGCAGCCTGGCAGCCGGGCGAGAGTTCCATTGCCGATTATCAGGATGAGTACGGCCAGCTCTTCCACGGTGACGCCAGCGGCAAGGTCAACTCCGCCGAAAAGGAGTTGATGGCCGCCCAGGAAGCCCTCTCTGAAGCCAAGCCGGAGATGAACAGCGACTCCCTCTTCTGGCTCGATCCGTGGAGCCCGCAGGGGCAGGACGTATCTGCCCGGCTGCTGCCCGTGGCACAGCAACTGCGCGTTCATGCCGAGCAGGCCATCGTGCTGCTGGCCCAGGCGCGCCAGAGCAACCCCGACCTGAGAGAGACCGATGCCATCACCGCGATGGATTTGGGCGCTCGCCGCCTTGATTTCATCGGGATGAAGTTTGAGCTGGCCCAGGAGATCGTCGATGCCTACGCCTACGCGCTCGCCCACCAGCACGACAAGCAGGATGCAAAGGAGACCCGCGACATGCTGGGCGAGATCAGCAGCACTAACGGCCGCTGCCAGGATCTGCGCGATGGCTATTCGGCTCTGAAGGGGGAGTACAGCCAGGTCTGGCTTGCTGAAAACCGGCCGTACTGGCTCAACAACGTCACTGTCCGCTACGACCTGGCCATTCAGCTGTGGCAAAAGCGCGCCGACATGTTTCAGATGGCGATGCATGACCGGGGCAACGGCAAAGATCTGCCGCCGGCGTCAGCTTTTGGTATGCCGGCTGCCACCCCGTCAGGCTCCGGAACAAACTGAGGTTGCGGTGGCGGGAGCTGGAACGGATCGGACGCTTTCCGCAGATGATTTTTCGCCAGCTCCCGCGGCCGCAGTGCACACTAGACCTATGCCCGATTCACTTCCCCGGCAGATTCTCTCTACGATTCTGTTGATTGACGATGATCTCGTCACTCGCGAAGTTGTGGCCACAATGCTTACCTTGGGTGGATATGACGTCCACGCCGCTGATCAAGCTGAGACAGCGCTGGAGTTGCTGGCGTCGGGAGAGTGCGTGCCCAGCGTAATCCTGATGGATGTGCAGATGCCCGGCCTCAGCGGAGCGAGCCTGATTGCGGAGCTTCGCACGCGGAGCCGGGCTGCGATCATTGTCATCAGCGCTACCCCGCTCCCGGCTCGGGACAGCATTGTTGCGGCCGCGGACGGATTCCTCCTGAAGCCGTTTGGCGCCGGCGCCGTGCAGAAACTCATTGAGAAGAGGAAAACACGGGCAGCGCCTGTCGCCGCAGCCGCACCGGGTTCTGATGAACCGGTGGTTAACGCGGCCACCCTGAGTCAGTTCCGCAGCATGATGTCCGAGGCCGCCGTACGCCAGGTTTATGCCGCTATGGTTGCCGACCTGGATAAGCGGATTGCGGCGCTCGAAGCGGCCATTGCCCAGGGCGACTTGGCCGAAGTCCGCCGCATTGGTCACGCCATCAAGGGCGCCTGCGGTATGACGGGGGCGCTCCGGGCCGCTCGCATTGGTGCCTTGATCGAGGCGGTTCCGGCACATTCCAAAGGTAACCAATTTGGTAGCTATTCTGCATTGATCCGCGATTTGCGCGCCGCCATCCGAGATCTTGAGGATATGCTGAAAGCGGAATTCTTGTCTGTATAAGGCGAGGCCAACAAGACCGGATCCAAGGCAGGCGTTTGGAGATGAGGGAATTGATGGAACGACCGATCCGTATTGTGCTGGCGGATGACCATCCGGTGGTTTGCATCGGTGTGCGCAATATGCTCACTGAAGATGAAGGCTTTGAAGTAGTGGGCGAGGCTGCCGACGGCGATGAAGCCATCAGCCAGACCCTCGATCTTGAGCCTGATGTGCTGCTGCTCGACGTGCAGATGCCGCGCAAGCCCGGCATCGACGCCATGCGCGACATCCTGACCACTGCCACCAGGGTGAAGATTCTGCTCCTCACCTCGACGATCACCACGCAGCAGATCATCGAAGCGTTGCAGATCGGCGCGCGTGGTATCGTCCTCAAAGATGCCCTCGCCAATCACCTGCAGACCGCTATCCGCACGGTTCACGCAGGCGATTATTGGATCGGCGGCAAGCGCGTGGTCACGCTGGTCTCCGCGCTGCGCGATCTGATGCAACAGGCAGTTCCGCCCCAGCGCAAGACCTACGGCCTCACTCCCCGTGAACTGGAAGTAGTGGGCTGCATCGTGGAAGGATGCAGCAACCGCGACATTGCCAAGCAGTTTAGCCTGAGCGAGGAGACGGTCAAACGCCACCTCTCCAACATCTTCGACAAGACGGGCGTCTCCACCCGCCTTGAGCTGGCGCTCTTTGCTATTGCGCATCACCTCGTTGCGTCCCATTAATCGAACGGCGCACGGCGTCGAAATCTGAAGTATCCTCGCAAAAGCATCAGGGTGGAGCATCCCGCTCCACGACTTCCGTGGGGATCCTCCACCCTGAATTTTCTGTTCGTCCCTCGCTATAAATCCCGGTTATGCCGGCCGCAATTCATAGGACCAGTTCCCCTTCGCCACCGGCGTCTTTGAATTGAGCAGGATGCGGTAGATCTGGTCTCCCCAGCTCTCGCGCAGTCCCGCATCGGTGAGCTTGATCGTCTCCACCTTGGGCTCGATCTGCTCCGCGTCGTACTTAATGACGCAGGGCCGGCCTTCTCCAGACACGAGATTCAGGGTTAAATTGCCCGGGTTGATGCTCACGACCCGCGGAGTCATCACGGTCAGGCTTACCGGCACGGCGCGTTCCAGCTCGAAGTTTTCATTGACGGTGAGCACGTCGCGCGCGCGATCCAGCGTGAGCGTACGCACCCAGGACTTGACTCCGGCTGACTGGGGATAGGCCGCAGCAATGTCAAAGGAAAAGATAGCGCGCTGGTCGTTGCTCTCATGCCTGCGGTTTGTAGCCTTGTACTGCCGGCCGTCGTGCTGCATGACGCCGCCAATGGTGGGCAGGTTGTGATACGCCGACTGCATCGTCCAAAGCGTGTAGCGCTCAGCGCTGAAGGTCTTGCGGCTGTATGCTTCCACGCCCACATCAATTGCCACCGGCTTGCCGTCGAGGTAAATGATGTAGCTGCCGGTGTCATTGTGGCTGTGGCTGCGCCCGTTGTTCGAGGCCAGATCCGCGAAGTACATGCCTTCCGGCGATCCGGCTTTCACGCGCGCCGTCGCCAGGCCCAGATCGGGATAGTAGGAGTCGCGCAGAAGGACGTCCTCTTGTTTTGCGCCGCGAACTTCGTTTGCCTCCAGTACGGCCGGCAGTGCCCGCGACATGCTCACCAGGCTTTCATTCAGAATTCTGGTGAGGCCTTCACCGGTCGCCGTCCATCCTTCCTTGGCCGCGCAGTAGGCGCCGAACTCCTCCAGTTGCGGATCGTGAACCCCTTTGCCATAGCGGTAGAGCAGGTCGCCGTCCGGAGCCGCATGCACGTGCGCGTCTCCATAGTCGATGTAGTCATCGCCCGCAATGTGAGCAGCCAGAATGTATCTCCCCATCGCATCGATAAAAGGATTGGAGAGAATGTTGGTGGCGTTGCCCGTGGCTTGATTGATCATGCTTACCGCTTCGAAGTAGCACATCGGCGATACGCTGAAGTACCCCGGACCCTCTTCCTCGCCCGCATCCGGCCAGTATTGGTTCAGATAGGCATCAAGGCTCCGCGTAATTCGCGCAACTTCGTGGGTCCGGAGCTTCGGATCCTCTTCCAGAATGAGATTTGCCACCAGGATGTTGGAGTTGATCCACGGATTCCAGTTGTTGAGGCGCCCGTGTCTGGGGTTCAGGCCCATCCAGCCAAAGTCGTCGCGGTTGCGTGCCGGCTCCAGAATGCGTCGCTCCGTCTCCAGCGTGATGCGCTTGCCGATCAGCGGCGAAATCTGATCGAGTTGCTCGCCTACTAGGTATTTGGTCCAAGCCATCAGTTGCGCCGTCGCCGCGCCGAAAAGCTCGATGATCGGCTCGGTCACATCCGGCAGACCCACTCCCGCGCGTTGCGCGCCCAGGTGTGCGGGAACGCCCCAGAAGCTCTCTTCGCAGATCAGCCAGACGCCATTCATGATGTCATCCATGAAGCGTCCTTTTCCCTCCATGCACTCGGCCAGCACCAGGTGCAATACCTTCGCGCGCCGGCCAAAAGTGTAGGCCTCATAGTGCGTCCGGTTGCCATTCCGCTTGAATTCCATGAAGGTTGTCGCCAGAAATGCCTTCCATCCGGCCTTCTGATCTTCTTCCGCCCTGGCGATGAATGCCTGCCGGATATCGGCCGGGATTGCCTCCCATGGACTGCGTTCGCTCCACTTGGGGTAGGGATGCCACTGATCAATCGGAAGCAGCTTGCTTGCCAGGAGGGATTCAGGGAAGGTCGTGCTGAGGAGGTTCTGCGGAGATTCAGCGGGCGGCGCGCCCTGCCCTGCGATGGACATTGTCCCCATGGAGTGAAGAAGTCTTTGCTGTCCTGCCAAGGCGATGCTGCCTGCCAGAAAATCACGACGGTTCATATTCCTATCCTCTCTTTTCGTCTTTAGGACCGAATTGCGCTCCACTGCATGCCCGAAGTACCGTGCGATGCCCGGTTCTCAGGAGAAGATGGAGCAGGATGCTCCGGCCAGTGCGTCCTGCACGCCGGCCGTTTGGGCCCCGTGATCATGAGGTTTTTACGGCTGCGTGCCAGTATACCGTCTGGGACGTGAACTGAAGCCAGTACCACAAGTGCTCCAGCCTGGAATGTCTACCTGCTGCCATGCGGAGACGGCCCGCCCGAAATCCTCAGGTTCATACCCGAAATTGTGATCCACATCACATTCATCGGTGCCCGATGGCACATCTCTGTCCTCTCCTTGGTGGCACGCTCCCTTGTGTGGGGTAGATACCATGCCGGAGTCTGGCCACCATCGCTGGTCGCATCCGGCAGTGATTCTGGTCGCTACCGACCTAGGCGACCTGGATCACTTGATGCCGTTTGCGCTTGAGCAGGCAGCCGAAACGGGGGCGCGCCTGATCGTTGTTCATGCGCTTGCCTCCAGCGCAGCGATGTCTGTGGACGCCGCAGGTATGCCCTACTACGATCCCTCAGGCGCTTTGGATTTCGCTGAGAAAGAGATAGCGCCTTGGTGCGACACAGCGCGCCGTCAGGGCCTCACGTGTGATCCGCTCGTGCGGGAGGGCCATCCCCCACAGCAGATCGCCGCTGCCGCCCGCCAGTTCCAGGCAGACCGTGTCGTTCTCGGGACCCGGAGCCGCAGCAAGCTGAGTAAGCTGCTTATCGGCTCCGTGGCAGAGCAAGTGCTGCGCTCGGTCAACCTCCCGGTCATCACCGTGGGACCTGAGGCTCATCTCCCGGTGGAAGGCCACGACCGCCAACGTGTCGTGCTGCATGCCACCACACTCAGAGAGACCTCTCGCCCGAGCGCGGCGCTTGCCTGCCAAATTGCTGCCGGCCAGCATGCCAAGCTGGTTTTGCTTCATGTGCTGCCGCCCAAATTTGAGTTGGAGCGCGAGGGCCTTGCCACCGGAGACGACTCTACGGCCATACGCGAACTGCGCATTCTTGCCGCTGAGACCATGGCCGACTGTTGCCTGACTGTCGAGCCGGCGGTTGTACACGGCAACCCCGCCATCGAGATTCTGGCGGAAGCATCGGAGCGCGATGCATCCCTGATCGTGCTCGGCGCGACTCACCGCTCCGCCTTTGAGAATCTCACCCGAGACCGCACCGTCTATCGCGTCCTGGCTCACGCCCGCTGCCCGGTGCTGACGCTGCGCGAGCCCCTGGGCATGCCGGCCGAGGCGTCCGCGGCGGACGCCGTTGCCCACATCTGACCCACCCGATCGCCGATGGGTTCACTGCCAGAACCAGGCTGGAATTGAAAATGCGGGTGAACGGTGCGCAGTCCTTACACAGACGGCCACGCACGCAAGTCTGTTTCCGAGTCTGTGTCCAGGATGGCGAATGAGGAAAAGAGAACTAGGCCGTGAGCCGTTCCAACTGCTCCGGCTTCACGATTGTCAGGCTGGTGCCTTTGATCGTGATCCACTGGTCGCGGCGGAACTGGTTCAGGAGGCGTGTGACCGTTTCACGTGAGGTTCCGGCCATGTTGGCAATCTCCTCGTGCGTCAGCGCCATGGTGAACTTGATCTCTGGTTTGCCGTTGGCGGCGGAGCGACCCCAATCAAGCAGCAGCCGCGCCAGCCTTCCCGCCGCCGAGCCGGAGAGCGCCAGCCGCTTGGCGTCATGGAAGACCGTCATATATTCGCCGGAGAGCGCCTGCGCCGCGTGCATCGAAGCAATCCCGTGGCGGCCCAGAAACTCGATAAACTCCTGCTTGCGGACCGTCTTCACCTGGCATGGCTCGATGGCCTCGGCCGTAACCTCGTGGGGAACGTTGGCCAGCACGGCGCTTAACCCCATTACGTCACCCGGACCCGCAATTTTCAGGATCATCGTCTTGCCGTCTCGCGACGTCGAAGAGATCTTCACCTGGCCAAAGCAGATCACAAAAACGTTACGCGCCGGGTCGCCCTCTGAAAACAGCTTGGCGCCGCGCGCATGATTCATCATGATCCCGATCCCGTCATAATCCGCCAGGGCCTCGGGGGTGAGATTGCAGAACATACGCAGATGGCGGTGTTCGCAATTCAGACAATCTTCCGGCGGGTGATGGGTGTGACTCGAAGGCATACAATTTCCGCTGGTCAAATTGAAGTATAGCGCATTCTTCCAATGGAGTCGTTGGGGAATGGCCTCAAATTCAGTTGCGGGGAGAGGATTCGCCCGGTGGCCAACGCTTCTGGCTCCGGGGCCCTGGTTTACGCCTGGGCAATTTGCGAACTGGGACGGCGGGTGCGCACTATGCGGCTCATACAGCAGGATATATAGGCCCGGGAGACTTCGCGGGCCAGCTCCTCCAAAAGCCGCATCCGCAGCGGAGGATAGCTCTGGAACGCCCGGTCTAGCTGCTCCATCGGCAGTAACAGCAGCGATCCAGGAGTGAGTGCGCTGAGCGTATAAGTATGACGCCCATCCCCCAGTGCCGCTGCCAGTTCCACCAGTTCTCCAGCGCGCGCCGGGCCCAGATTCAAGCGCGTCTTCAGGCGCTCCGCTTTACGCAGAAATTGCCCCGAAACCACCACGTAAAGTCCCTTGCACGGCTCCGACTGGCGGAAGATGATCTCACCCGAATCGCATTCGATTGATTCGGCCGAATCCGTCAGCAGACCGCCCGTCGCCGGCGGGCAATCCAGCAGTTCCGCCAGCGGGCGAGCCGCGACAGCCTCCATTTGCCCTGACCTCGCGTCAAGTTGCATGGTCGCATCTCCCTCTGTCTAGGCCCGAAAATCCATTCTCGCGGCGTCAAGCCATCATGTCAGGCCACAATCCGGTTTCTCATTCGCGCGTCAAGCTTCGAGGATCTTCGATGGGCCCATTCTTGCACATTGGCCAAATGGCTTTCCCGAGGCTTTCCGCTTTCTGTCCCCCCAAAAACGATTTGCCGCAGCCGTGAAGGTTCCTCAAAAAAGAAAACAGCCCGCCCTGCCGGCCGCTTTCCCGGCAAGGCAGCTTATGGGTGGAAACCTCAATTCGCGGCAACTGGAAAAGCGCACCAATGATGAGCGATGAGTTGGTGATTCTTCTCCATCCTTCGCCTTGTTTCCCGTCAAAAAAACAGAACTCCACCCCTCGGGCGGTCATGCCGTTATATGGTTTCTAGCGAGACATAGCTTTCGCGTTCCGGTTCGGCGCGCTCCGGCTCAGGTGGAACGCAGAGTACGGGCGCCCGCGAACGGGCCAGCACGGTAAAGGCGGTGCCGTGCGGCCCCGGCGTGCCGCTCGCGCGCTTCACCCCTACCACCAGGATGCAAGGCAGGTATTGGGCGATCGCTTCCTGAATCGCTTCCGCCGGCTTGCCGTCTTTGACGATGCTCTGCACCGGGAACTTTCGGCCGCGCTCGATGCCGAACTCCTCGAGCCGGATCGGGCCCGGACTCAGCATGGCAGAGACCTCAGCGGCGCCGCGGACGTGCAGCACCAGCAGCGTGCGTTTGAATGTCTCCGCCAGCGAACAGGCTGTTTGCGCCGCAGCCGTCATGGCCTCGTTGCGCTCGATGGCCAAAAGAACCGGCCCGCCCGGAGTTGGACGGCATGGGCCGGCATTCCAGTCTGCGGCCACCGCCAAGACGGGGCATGGCGCCATCCGCACCAGACGCTCGGCGATGGCTCCGACGACCACCGGTCCTGCGCCCTCCGATCCTTTGGTTCCGATGACGATGAGGCCGGATTCGTACTGCCGCGCCACATCCACCAGCATCTCCGCTACGGCTCCTTCCCGGATCTCGGAGTGACTGTGAATCCCCTCCCGGAGCAGGTCGCCGGCCAGTCGATCAAGTACCGCGCGCGCCTGCTCGGTGAGCTCCGCACGAACGCCGTTGGGCACCGCGTCGACCGCGGCGTAATCCATCGGATCAAGACCATGAGCCAGCACGATCCGAGCGCCGTAACCCTCGGCCAGCTTGCGTGCATACTCCAGGGCAGCCTCAGACTGGCCGTGGAGATCGGTAGCCACGACAATCGTCTTCAAGCCGCTTGCGAAGCTCATGGAAACCTCCTTCGCTCTGGCAATCATTTCGATTTGAAGCCTATTGGACTCCGAGTCTGCGCCCTTTCCAGAACGGCTAGCTGTGACCACATTCACCCCGTCCTGTGACTCGGATCACACCCATCTTATTGATTTGAATAGAAAAGCGATTCCGGCTATAGTTCCAAGCACAGTCTTTTATTGAAGAAGCATACGGTCGCGACCGGGCTGGCCTGACGCTTGCGGCGGATTTGTTCCCCGTTCTGGCATCTAGGACAGAAATCATGGACAATGAGACGGTTGCCGCGTGAGAACATGTTGATCGCCCGCAAAGGCTCAAAATGGAGAAAGTGGCCCCGTGAATTTTGCTCGAAGTTTTGCAATCACTCTGCTTCCCGGTTTGCTTCTTGGCCCCGTAGCCTATGGCCAGTTCGCCCAATCCATTGACCCGTTGCTTGGCGTCTCTGGCGGCGGCAATGTTTTTCCCGGCCCCGCCGTTCCCTTCGGCATGATCAAGCCGGGGCCCGACATGGCCGCTCCCGCAGGGCATGACGCCAATGCCGGCTGGAACGACACTGGCGACATCCGTGGCTTCAGCCAGACTCACGTGAGCGGAACAGGCGGCGGCGTCAAGTACGGCAACATCCTCGTCATGGCGACGACAGGCTCACCGGCGCCACTCGACTCCCGGTCGCCGCGCGCCGATGAGAAAGCTTCGGCTGGCTACTACTCCGTCAAGCTGGCGCGTTATGGAATCGGCGCCGAAATTACCGCTGCCCGCCGCGCCGCCATCTACCGCTTCAGTTATCCCGCGGGGGCAAAGGCCAACCTGTTCTTCGACGTGACCCACTGCCTCATCTCAGGCCTGCGCACGCACGAGAACCAGATTCCCGTCTCGTCGACCGTGCAGATTTTTTCACCCACCGAAGTCGCCGGCTCAACCAGCGTTAAGGGCGGCTGGAACAAGCAGCCGGTTCCTTACACGGTGTACTTTTACGCCGTTACCGACACACCGGCCCAGTCCTGGGGAACGTGGTTGAATGGACAACTGCAGGCGAACAGTAAGAGCGCTCACGGGTCAGACAGGAACAGCGCCGGAGCCTGGCTGAGCTTTACGGTTCCCGCGCATCGTCCTGTCCTGATGAAGATCGGCATTTCCTTTATCAGCATCGATCAGGCCCGTCATAATCTCGAATCCGAGATTCCCGGCTTTGATTTTGCCAGCGTTCACGCTGCCGCCATCGCCGCATGGAATAAGGCGCTGGGCAACGTCGAACTTAAGGGCGAAACCCCGCAGCAGGCGCAGATGTTTTACACCGCGCTCTACCACGCCATGCTGATGCCCACCGACCGCACCGGCGAGAATCCGCTGTGGACCTCCAGCGAACCGTATTACGACGACTACTACGCCATCTGGGACATCTTCCGCACCTCGGCTCCGCTGCTTACGCTGATTGCACCCGAGCGCGAAGCCGGCATCGCGCGCTCACTCGTCGATATCTATCGCCACGAGGGCTGGCTCCCGGACGCCCGCAGCGGCAACTACAACGGACGCACCCAGGGTGGAAGCAATGCTGAGTTCATGCTGACGGACGCCTACGTAAAGGGACTCAAGGGCATCGACTGGCCGGCCGCTTATGAGGCTGAAGTTCACGATGCCGAAGTTTCGCCCGCGGACCACTTCAAGGAGGGCCGCGGCGGCCTCGATGACTGGCACAAGCTGGGTTACGTCTCTATCGAAGGATCCGATCGTCCCGGATCGGTTTCGATGGAGTACGCTGCCGACGACTTTGAAATTGCCATGCTCGCCAGGGGTCTGGGCAAGGCGGCGGACTATAAGAAGTACCTGGTGCGCTCGGGGAACTGGAAGAACCTGTGGGATGCAAACTTCTCCGACGGCGGCTTCAAGGGCTTTATTCGCCCGCGCCATCGCGACGGTACCTGGCTCACGCCTTTCTCGGCGATGAAAGGCTGCACCTGGGGCGGAGACACCTTCTATGAAGGCAATTCCTGGACCTACTCCACCTTTGTGCCGCAGGACGTTGCGGCGCTGATTGCGATGTCGGGCGGAGCGCAAACCTTCGTCAAGCGTCTCGACGCCTTTTTCGCGGTGCCTCGCCGCTACAACGTTGGCAATGAGCCGGGCTTTCTTACGCCTTATCTCTACAACTGGGCCGGCCGCCCCGATAAGACTGATCAGCACGTCCGCGAGATCATCGCCGAGAGCTATCACGCCGGCCGCAGCGGCCTGCCCGGCAATGACGACTCCGGCGCCATGTCCTCGTGGTACGCTTTCGGCCAGATGGGCATCTTTCCCAACGCGGGCCAACCCACCTACCTCATCGGCAGCCCGGCTTATCCGCAGACTACGCTGCATCTGGCCGGCGGCAAGGACTTCGTCATCGAGGCGCGCAACCTGTCGCCCCAAAACATCTACGTCACCGCCGCCACGCTCGATGGCAAGCCGCTCGACCGCGCCTGGCTCCGCCATAGCGAAATCGCCGCTGGTGGCCGCCTGGTGCTGACGATGGGCCGAACGCCGTCGCACTGGGCCGAGCACAACCTGCCGCCGTCCACGCCCCCGGAGCCATAAGCAAGCCGCTGTCAGGGGCGTTCGGCCGGCGCTCTTACCGCGCCAGCTCCTGCTCGGCTTGCGCTTGCAGCAGCAGAATCTCCGCGCGTGGATGCTTCTCAAGCTTTTGCGCGTCCTTGAAGTATGCAGGATCGCGGTAATGAAGCGCCGCCAGCAGCAGCGGTTCCGTCAGGATATTTCCTTCGACGCCGTTGAGCGCCTCATGAGTCCACTTCTTTGTTCCTACCGCGTAAGGCAGCAGATAATCCAGCGCGGCGCGGATCGAAGCGCCATTTTGCGCCCGGTAGTTCCATAAATCGACGTCTGCCAGTTGTGCCTCGACAGCCAGCTCTTCCAGTGCGTCCAGGTTGAATACCGAGTAGGAGAATGATTTGGTTCGCGCCAGTTCCAACGGTTCGCCGCCATCGGGCTTGATCTGGAAGGCGATGCGTTTCGTCTTCGCCGTCTCGCATATCTGATGCGCCAGATCCCGGTCGCCCAGAAAGAGTGCGATGCCCACAATCTGCTGATCGAACCAGCTTCCATGGTTGTTCCGGGCCATCGCTTCGTCGCGCCCGTTCTTGCTTGTTTGCAGCCAGCGCAGATACTCGGTAAACCATTGGCGCAGACCCTGCGCATCCTGTTTCGTCAGGCTCTGCGAGGCCCCCAGCAGGGTGATGCCGTCCAGCAGCCGCGGAAGCCCATGCACATCGATGAGGCCAATGCCGCGCCCCTCGGTGACGCCGCGGATTGACTGCGCATAATTCAGGTTGGGATTCATGCGCGTGGTGGGATCGAGAAACCACGTGCGTAGCAGCAGCACGGCGCGCGCCGCGTATTTCTCGTCGCCCGTCATGTAGTAACCCAGCCCCAGCGCGTGCACGGCGCTCTGCACCTTATTGAACTCCGAATCATCGGGAACGCTGTACCGCTCAGGGTTGGTCTTGCCATCGTGGCGAATGTAGGGCACCCCGTTTGGCGTGGCCGGATTAGGCCACCAATAAGGAGCGATGCTCATATAGTCGTGCTTGCTGCCGCTGGGCGGCGTCTCCTTTTTGTCCATCACCGAGTACGGCCCTACGGTCATGGCTTCGTTTGCTTCTGAACGCACGGCCTTCAGAATGGCCGGGCTTGGATGGCTCTTCAACTGGACTAGAAACGCACCATTCATTTCGAGGGTGGCCGGCGCGGGAGCCGGTTCCGCAAGAACAGGAACGGCAAGCAGACAGAACAAAAGCGCGGTACGCATGCAATCTCTCCTGCAGCAAAAACGAGAATGCTGTATCCCCAGGGAGGGATCTTCAAGTCGACGCGTCCCCAGACAGCGGCGACCGGGCAAGTATAGCCGGAGAGACCGCCTGTGCGGGCTAACTTGAGCTTATGTACGAAAAGGTTCTGTGAGGAGGGCTGTTGAGCCAACTCGGGCGTCGTTTCATCGCATCGCCCTGACGGGACGGTAAAGAAGAGAGTGCAGATGGAGGTAACATCGCCGGCGAGCGTCACGCTCAAAAACCTATCCGGCCGCAACTCCGCGAGTGCGGCCGGGTAAGTCGAAGCAGACTGCGTTTGTTCAGCACTATCCCTGTGGTTCGATGACCACGTATATGGTTGCGCCGCCGCGGTTCACGAGCAGCAGGACGGGCTGGTTGGCGGCTGCCGCAAGCGCCTGACTATACTGCTCCATATTGCGGACGGGCTTGCGGTTCACCTCCTGGATGACGTCGCCCCGCTGGATGCCTGCGTCTGCGGCAGTGCTGGAGGGATCCACCTGGGTGACCACGACGCCAGTTGTGCCGGGTGGTAGTCCAAGCTGTTGCGCCAGATCCGAGGTCAGGTTCTGTACGTGGAGGCCGATCGCGGCGCTGCCTCCGCCCGTTGAGGGCTGGCCGGGCGTGCCCTTTTCAGGAAACTCGCTGAGGGTGACGTTCACGTCCTGCGTTTTTCCGTTGCGGTAAATCTGCAGGTGGGCCACCGAACCAGGCGCCATCTCCGCGATGCTTACGCTGAGGGCATTCCGGCCCGTCACGTCGTTGCCATTGAGCTTCAGAATAATGTCGCCTCTTTGCAGACCTGCTTTGGCTGCGGGGCTGTCGGGGCTGACATCGGAGATCAATGCGCCGCCACCCTGGCTGAGCCCAAAAGCCTTCGCCATGCCCGGATCGACGTCCTGGATTGAAACTCCCATGTAGCCGCGGATGACCTTGCCGTGCTCCACGATCTGATTCATGACGTTACGCGCCATATTGACCGGGATGGCGAAGCCGATGCCCTCGTTGCCGCCGCCGCCGGAGATGATGGCGGTATTAATGCCCACCAGGTTTCCATGCAGGTCGATCATGGCGCCGCCGGAGTTGCCAGGGTTGATCGCCGCGTCAGTCTGAATGAAGTTTTCATAGTGCTCGATCGAGCCGCCCAGAGCGCGGCCGGTGGCGCTTACAATGCCCATCGTTGCGGTTTCGCCGATGCCGAAGGGATCACCGATGGCGAAGACAATATCTCCCACCTTGAGCTTGGAGGAGTCGCCCAGCGCTAGCGTGGGCAGCCCGGTGGCGTCGATCTTAAGCACCGCTATGTCGGTTCGGGAATCGGTGCCGATGATCTTGGCTTTGTATTTCTTCCGGTCGGGCGTGTACACCTCTACCTCCGACGCCCCCGCCACCACGTGATTGTTGGTGAGGATGTAGCCGTTCGAGTTGACGATGACACCCGAGCCCAGGCTTTGCTCGCGCTGCGTTTGCGGCTGTTGCTGGCCAAACTGGTCGCCGAAGAACTGGCGGAAGAACGGGTCCGAGAAGAACGGATTCGGCACGTTCTGGCTCCGGATCACCTTGGTGGAAGAGATATTCACGACCGCGGGCAGGGCGGGATCGATTACCGAGGAAAAGCCGTTCTTGAACTCGCCAAGGCTCAAAGGGGATGCCGGCGGCGCCACCTGCACATGGACCTGGGGTTCGGCCAGCACAGGATAGCCGGGCATACGGATGATACCTGCGCGTAGCATTCCGCCAACGACGAGAACGCCAGCAATCAGGACTAACAGCCAGTAGGGAAGTCTGCGATGCGGAGTGGTCATTGGTATTCTCCTTTCTTCTCTTGAGACATGCGGTGCGTCTCCTTTTGTTTTCTATGTTCTATGCAGCGAGGGACTTGAGCGCGCTGAGATAGTGAAGGATGTCCTCGCGTGAAAGTATCCCCACAATTTCATTTCTGTCCACAACGGGAAGCTGGTTGACGCCGTCGCGGCCCATCTTTTCGAGCGCGGACCAGAGGATGGCATTTGGCTCCGTGGTGGTCAATTTCTGCAGGGGGATCGTGATCTGAATGGCCGGGGTGTTCGGCCATTCCTCGCGCGGCACTTCGCGGATAGTGGACATGGTCACCATGCCGACGGGATTGTCGAACTGGGTGATGACGGCGCAGCGCATGCCCAAAGGCAGCAGGTTCCTCTCCACGAGTTCTTCCAGCGAAATACTGCTGGGAACCTTCAGAAAGTCGCGCCGCATGGCGTCCGATACCTTATGGTCGCCAAGCAGATGCTTCACCGACTCCTGCTGTAACTGGCTGCCGGCGGCGCTCTCCAGAAACCATCCGATAAACGCGATCCAGATTCCACCGCCCAGGTCGCCGGTTAAGGCCCGCCATACCCCTATCAGGATCAGAGCAAATCCGAAAAAGCGGCCGGAGAGGCCTGCGGTGATGGTGGCTCGGTGATAGTTGCCGGTCATCTTCCAGACAATGGCGCGAAAAACCCGTCCGCCATCCAGCGGAAATCCGGGAATCAGATTGAAGATGGCAAGCACCAGGTTAATCAAAGCCAGGTACTCGGCCAATGCGAACAGCGGACGTCCCGGGGTGAAGAACGGCTCAACTTCCCAGAAGAACGCCGCCAGCGCAAAGCTCGTCACAGGCCCAACGACCGCAATCCAGAACTCCGTCGAGGCGCGGGTTGGTTCAGACTCAAGTTCCGACACGCCCCCGAAGAGAAAGAGCGTGATGCGAGGCACCGGGAGGCCGAATTGCTGGGCAACAAGGGAGTGCGCAAATTCATGGATGAGTACGCTCACGAACAGCATGACCGCCGTGACGATGCCCATCATCCAGTACTCGGCCGTCGTCCAGTTGCTGAACGCCACCGGGTAATAGCTGACCGCCAGCATCCATGCCAGAAGGCCGACGATCAGGAACCACGAATAGTCGAGGGCAACGGAGATGCCCCAAAACCGTCCAATTGGAATACCGCGCTGAGCCACGTTGTTGGCGCCTTTCCGCTTTGCAAGGCTGAATGTAGATTCCCCTTGCCCTGACAGGTTATCGATTGCCAGCCGGCGCAAACGGCGCACCCTGCTTATGGCCATCGAGTTCTGAGCGAGCCAATAGAGAGACTCGCTCCCACGCCGGAAGATAGCTTGCCTCCAAAGCTGCGCACTACGATCCAGTCACTCCGCGGCTGCTCCTGGCCGTGCGCAAGCGCAGCCGGAAATTTCCAAACTGCAACCGGCTCTTCCTGAACATGATGCCTTCTTAAGCCCAATGGATGCTTGATTATACCTCTGTCCGTGCTTGATGACACGTCTCTGAATCCCTGCAGAAAGCGGTTTCTGCTGATGCCGGAACGAGAGGCTCGCAGCGCTATCATCGTATTTTCAGGATGTGACGAAGATGCTGTGTCGTGTTCCGCTTTCCGCAGTTTGTCACACAGGCGATGTGTCCTGGTGAGCGGTTGCCGGGAGTCATAATTGAATTCAATGCATCAGCCGCGGCGCTTGTCCGATCCTGCGCAAGCAACCATCTGGGGCTGCCGCCGAAAGCAGAATACTCAAGGGGAGGGTTCATGTCTGTTACTTTCTTTTGTCCATTTCATCGTGCAACCGGCACGCCTTCTTGTCCGGCGCGGTTTGCGGGCCGTTCCGGCAGGAATCAGCAACGCGGTGCGCTGCCGGTGGCCGTTATTCAGGCCCTAATTTTATTAGGGATTTTCATCGTGACTGCGGGAACGCTTGCCGCGCAGGATGCGGCAACCACCGCCCATGCGGGCCAGGTTGATCCGCTCATTGGCACAGGCTTTGGACCGGGCGGGGGGCAGAATCTTTTTCCGGGCCCCGTGACGCCTTTCGGCATGGTCCAGCTCAGTCCCGACACGGAAGACCGCGGATACGGTTACCACTACACCCAGCAAGAGATCAAGGGTTTCAGCATGACGCATATGAGCGGCGTCGGCTGCGCGAATGAGGGCGACGTCTTCTTTACCGCGACTACCGGCCCGGTTCTTCCCGCGGAAGCCGACTTTCAGTCCGCGTACTCGCATCGCTACGAATCCGCCTCGGCCGGCTACTACCAGGTGCGCCTGTTGCAGTGGGACATCAATGCCGAGCTGACCGCGACCGACCGCACCGGCATGGCGCGCTTTACCTTCCCCGCGGGCAAGGCGGCGAACATCCTTGTGCCGATCAGCCACACGCTGGATCAGTCTGTCACCGCCAGTGTGGAGGTGGTTGGCGACCATGAGATCGTGGGCTACGTTGAAAACCACATCTTCTGTGGCAAGCGCTCCACCTACAAGGTCTATTTCGTGATGAGCTTCAACCACCCGTTCACGACTGTCGGATCCTGGACCGGAGCGCGCTCCGGCCGCACTGCCAAGGTGACCGCCGGCAGCCGCTCCGTGAAGCAGACACAGGCCGGTGAGTGGGTCGGCGAATATCTCACATGGCCGGCCGCGGCGCACGCGCAGACCATTACCGCGCAGATTGGCATCTCCTATGTCGACCAGGCGGGCGCGGAGAACAACCTGAAAGCCGAGGCGGCGGCCAAGAGCTTTGACCAGATTCACAGCGCTGCTGTAGCCGCGTGGAACAAGGCCCTCAGCGCCATCGACGTCTCTGGCGGCAGCGCCGCGCGCGAACGCGTCTTTTACACCGCGCTCTACCACAGCCTGATGATGCCGAGCATCATCAACGACGCAGATGGCCGCTATCTCGGCTTCGACGATCAGATTCACAATGTCGCCGCCGGCCACCTGATTTACGCCAATTACTCCGGCTGGGACATCTACCGCAGCCAGATGCCGCTGGTGGCGCTGCTCGAACCGAGGCGCATGGAAGACATGGCGCAGTCCGCCGTGCTCATGTACCAGCAGGGCGGCTGGATTGGCCGCTGGCCGCAGATCAACCGCTACACCAACGTGATGGCCGGCAGCCCGCTCACCGTCATCCTGTGCACCGCATGGCTCGATGGCCTGCACGGCTTCGACATCAACACCGCATGGAAGGGCATGCTCGAGGATGCGACGGAAGCTCCGCCCGCCGGGCATCCCTACGTGGGCGAGCAAGGAATAAAGTGGATCAACACCCTCCATTACGTTCCTGACGACAAGGTTGCCTATGGCTCCGTCTCGCAGCTTCAGGAGGACGCCATCGCCTGGGCCTCGCTCTACCGGCTGGCTGTGGCGCTCCATAAGTCAGATGAGGCAAAGACGCTCTACGATCGCGCTCTCTACTACCGCAATCTCTTCAACTCCGACGATAAGTATTTCCGCCCGCGCAATGCCGACGGCTCGTGGATACCCGACTTTCAGCCCATCCAGGACGGGCACGGCTTTATCGAAGGTACCGGTTGGCACTATCAATGGCTGGCTCCGTCAGACATGGCCTGGCTGGTCAAAGCCGTCGGGCCGTCGCTCTTCAACCAGCGGCTCACCGAGTTCTTCAACTACAAGGTGCCTGCGTGGTATGGGCAATACTACAACCCCTACAACGAAACCGATCTCGAAGCGCCCTTCGAGTTCAACTTCTCCGGCGAGCCTTGGCAGACCCAGCGCGTGGTGCGCCGCGTGCTCAAAGAAAACTACACCGACAAGTACGACGGCATTCCCGGCAACGACGATGCCGGCGAAATGTCCTCCTGGGCGGTGATGAGCATGATGGGCATCTACTCAATTGATCCGGCCAGCCTCGCTTATGAGCTGGTCAGCCCGGAATTCTCGAGGGTCGTCGTCCATCTGCGCGCTCCTTACAAGGGCAAGACCTTCACCATCGAGACCTCGCCCAACCCTGAAAGCACTCCCTACATCCAGGACGTGCAATTGAACGGCAGCAAGGTATCGCGCAACTGGATCGATTTCGGCGCCATCAGCAACGGTGGCACGCTGCGCTTCACGCTCGGCGCCAACCCCAACCACACCTGGGGCGCCGCGCCACAGGATGCGCCGCCCTCGCTTAGCGACGAAAAACCGTAGCGACAACCGTGGGTGCCCCATCCTTCGCGCTCTTTGCGAAGGGTGGGAGACCACAAAAGTTTGACGTTTCCGGCATTATGTCCTGGTTTTGCCTTTTTCGCTTTTGCTGTTGCAGTTGCTTTTGCTTTCAACGGTTGCGAAAAGGCCCCTTTGAGGGGCCAGCAACCGTAAAGCCTCCGGTTTTGCCGGAGGATAGTTACTAATACACTATGTTCAATGTTCACAGGGTACTTTGACGATGCGGGTGGAGCGGACCACGACTACACGGTAGTTGCGGGATGGGTTTCTACCGTGGAGCGATGGAGAACTTTCGCAGAGCAATGGCAAGCAATGCTTTCTGCGTTCAATGTTCCGTGGTTCGACATGAAGACCCTTTCGCATTTCAAGGGTATCTATGCGACATGGAGGGATAAGCCCGAGGTCAAAGATCAATTCCAGGATTTTGCTTGTCGCGTCATCGGAGGAAATGTTCTATGCGGATTTGCTCAGATTGTGGAGCACTCCGTATTCAAAAGCGTGAACCGGATTTACAAGCTCAAGGAGTACATGGGCAACGAATACGCTCTAGTGTAGTGCGTCATAAATAGAATCTATTATGTGTCGGGTTTCATCTTATGATGAGGAGACCCGACAATGCGTGTTGCCCG
>JAJZAL010000263.1 GCA_021799405.1 Acidobacteriota bacterium | reverse complement strand
ACGGCCGCGCGGCTGATTCCCGGCGCGCCCCATGAGGTGCTGCTGGTGATGGATGCGACCACCGGACAGAATGGATTGCAGCAGGCGCGGCTGTTTACCGAGTCCGCCGGCGTCACCGGCATCGTGCTCACCAAGTTGGATGGCACGGCCAAGGGCGGCATTGCCGTGGCGATTGCGCGCGAGCTGAATTTGCCGGTACGTTTTGTCGGCGTTGGCGAGCAAATGGCCGACCTGCTCGAGTTCTCGCCGGAAGCCTTTGTCGATTCGCTGCTGGAATAGGAGAATCGCAAACGGCTTCTGGTGGAAAGGATCTTCGCGAGGAATGAAGCTATCGACTCAGATCCTGATTGCCAATGCCATCCTACTCGCTGGCCTCGCCTACAAATTCTTTCGGGGAAGCCCCATCCTCCATCTGGTGGTGGGCGCGATTCCGCTGTTCGCGATGGTCAACCTGATCTTTTTCGTCCGCGGACAAAGAGCAAAGAAGGTGCAATGAGCGTTTCCGAGCAGGACCGGTATTGGATGCAGCGCGCCCTTGAGCTTGCCCGCCGCGGCATCGGCGTCAGTTCGCCCAATCCGGCGGTAGGCTGTGTGATTCTGGACCGCGCGGGGCAGGTGGCTGGCGAAGGCTGGCACGAGTATGATCTGCTGGACCACGCCGAAGTGGTGGCGCTGCGCGAGGCCACGGCTCACGCCGGCGAGCGGCTGCGCGGCGGCACTGCCTATGTGACGCTGGAGCCCTGCAATCATACCGGGCGCACACCTCCATGCACTGCGGCGCTGACTGAGGCCGGGCTGAGCCGTGTTGTGGCCGCCACGATCGACCCGAATCCCCAAGTAGCCGGGCACGGAATGGAGGCATTGCGTGCCGCGGGCCTGGAAGTGGCCATCGGTGTCTGTGAGAGCGAAGCGCGGCGGCTGAATGAAGGTTTTGCCCGCTGGAGCCAGCACAAGCACCCTCTAGTGCTGATGAAGGTGGCGATGTCACTGGATGGGCGGATTGCACCGCCGCCCGGCTACCACGCGCCTCGCCAAACCTATTGGATCACCAACGAAGCTTCGCGGGAAGCCGTGCAGCAACTGCGCTGGCAGGCGGATGCCACCATGGTAGGCATCGACACGGTGCTGGCCGACGATCCCATGCTGACCGACCGCAGTGGCTTGCGCCGCCGGCGGCCACTGCTGCGGATTGTGCTGGACTCGGCGCTGCGCATGCCGCTGGATGCAAAGCTGGTGGAGAGCGCACGAAACGATGTGCTGGTGTTCAGCGTCTCAAACAATGAGGCCCGCGCCGCTGAACTACGGAACCGTGGGGTGCGCGTGGTAACGCTGCCGGCCGAGGCCGGACGCGTGCCGCTGGATAAGGTACTCGACAAGCTGGGCGAAGAAGGCATCCTGACGCTGCTGACCGAAACCGGCACGCGGCTGAATACCGCGCTGCTGGCCGGGGGCCTTGTAGACCGCATGCATCTGTTTGTGTCGCCGCAGATTATGGGATCGGATGCAGTGCCGGCATTCCGCGGCGTGGCACAGTTTATTCAAATGGCGGATGTGGAAGTGGAACGCTACAAAAACGATCTGGGGCTGTGTTCGCTGCTCCGGGACCCGTGGCCGCCAACGCGAAAGCCGTGAAACGGTCTTTGAGGTCGCGGCATCCAACAGAATAAGCCCTGATTTGGATCTGATCGGGGGTTGTCCTGCCGGTCATCATCTTGTTTCAAGAGGTAAGTTTCATGGTTTCTTCTCCCGTCATTACGGCCGTTGTTTCCCTCGTGGGTCTGGCCGGCGTTCTCGTCTGGCGCGTCCGCGAAGGCCGCACCGCTGTAACCGCGAAAAAGATCCTGATGCCGCCGTTGGGCATGGCCACGGGGTTCTCGATGTTTTTCGTGCCGGCCTTCCGCGTGCCGTGGATGTGGGGTCTTATCGCGTTTCTGGTGGGCGCGATCGTATTGGCTTACCCGCTTTTGCTCACATCCAGCCTGCGGCGTGAGGGCGATGTGATCATGATGAAGCGCTCCGGGGCGTTCTTCGCGGTGGTCATTGTGCTGGCGCTGGTCCGCTATCTGGCGCGCGGCTACTTCGATGCGCTTCTCTCTCTGGAGCAGACCGGCGCGCTGTTCTATCTGCTGGCCTTCGGCATGATCGTGCGCTGGCGGGCAAAGCTGTACCTGCTCTATCGAGAGCTGACGGCGCCACCTGCACTGGCTCCGGAAGCGGCTGCGGAAGAAATGGCCGTCAGCGAGTAGCGGGATGAGCAATCTTAGGCATTTTGGCGTTTCCGGTCTCGGGATTAGCTGAGTGCTTTGGCCATTACAATGAATCCATGTTCACCGGCATCATTGAGCAAACCGGAACGCTGGTCAGCCTGACCAGCCGCGGCGGTGTTCGCCGTATCACCGTCGAAGCGCCGGGCATTGCGGGACGGCTGCGCGAGGGCGACTCGCTGGGCGTCTCCGGCGTCTGCCTGACGGCGCTCGACATCAACCCAACTTTATTTCATGCCGACCTGGCCCAGGAGACGCTGGACCGGACCTCGCTTGGTTCGCTGGCGGCGGGCGCCAAAGTCAATCTGGAGTTGCCCACCGCCGCCGGCAGCCCGCTCGGCGGCCACGTTGTCCAGGGCCACGTGGACGGCTGCGGCGTGATGACGGCGCTCGACCCCGTGATCCCCGAAGCCAGCCCGCAGTTCAACCGCGAAACGACCGATTGGACGCTGAAGGTGCGTGTTCCTGAGAACGTGCGGCAGTGGATGGTGCACAAAGGCTCGGTGGCGATTGAAGGCATCAGCCTGACGATCGCGGATTTCGACGGCGAGACAGTGACAATTGCGATTCTGCCGCTGACCTATTGGCGCACCAACCTTCACACACTCAAGCCGGGCGCACCGGTGAACGTGGAGGCCGACGTGCTTGTGAAGCTGGCGCATGCTCAAATGCTGGCCCGGAAGACGCCGGAGAGGGTGCTGACTGCCGAGTGGCTGGTGGCAAACGGGTACTGATCTCTTAGCCGCCGACGAGCGCGCGGAGCGAGAGCGGCGGAACCGGGTCAGCCGGCACCATCCGCAGAGTAATTTGTAATCGAATCGAAAGCGGCGACCGGACAGCGCCATCCCTTGATTCGCTGGCCGGCCCTTGATCGGTTATTGCTTTCCGCGGAGAATTATCGCCCAAACCGCTGTTTGGCGCCGAGGCCCATGCCGCTCAGACCGCCGCGCATCATCTGCCGCGCCAGGCCGCCCTTGCCCATCTGCTTGAACATTTTGTTCATCTGGGCGTACTGGCGCAGGAGCTGGTTCACGTCCTGCACTGTTGTCCCGGAGCCGGCGGCGATGCGCTTGCGGCGCGAGCCGGAGATGATCTCGTGATTGTGGCGCTCCCTGGGTGTCATCGAGTTGATGATCGCTTCGAGGCGCACAAACTGCTTCTCGTCCACGCCCTTGGATGCCTCTTGCAGGCCCGCGAACGGCCCCACCGACGGCATCATCTTCAAGATCGACTCCATCGAGCCCAGCTTCTTGATCTGGCGCAACTGGTCGCGGAAATCCTCGAGAGTAAAGCCATCGCCGAGCAGCGCCTTTTTGGCCAGCTCCTCGCTCTTCCTGCGGTCCAGCTTTTCTTCGGCTTTCTCGATGAGTGAAAGCATGTCGCCCATGCCCAGGATGCGCCCGACGATGCGGTCGGGATGGAAGGGCTCAAAGGCGTCGGGCTTTTCGCCCACGCCGATGAACTTGATCGGCTGCCCGGTCACGTGGCGGATTGACAGCGCCGCGCCGCCTCTGGCATCGCCATCCATCTTGGACAGCACGACGCCGGTCAGCCCCAGGCGCTTATGAAAATCCATCGCCGAGTTGACAGCATCCTGGCCGGTCATGGCGTCGGCCACGAAGAGGATCTCCTGGGGATTGAGCAGCTTCTTGAGCTGTTCCATCTCGACCATCAACTCCTCGTCCACATGCAGGCGGCCGGCGGTGTCGACAATGAGCGTGTCGCAGCCCATGATGACGGCCTCGCGGCGGGCCTCCTTGGCCAGCCGCTCCACCAGCTTCGAACCTGCCGCCTCACCGTTCTGATTGCCTTCGTAGAGCCTGGCCTCCACGCTCTTTGCCACCACCTTGAGCTGCTCGCGCGCGGCGGGGCGGTAGACGTCCACAGAGACCAGCATGGGCCGGTGGCCACCCTTTTTGAGCCATGCCGCCAGCTTGCCGCTGGTGGTGGTCTTGCCGGAGCCCTGGAGTCCAGCCATCAGGATGACCGTAGGCGGTTGCGAAGCAAACTTGAAGCGCGCCGTGTCCTTGCCCAGCAGAGCGATCAGTTCATCGCGCACGATCTTCACCACTTGCTCGGAGGGCGAGAGCGCCGTCAACACCTCAGTGCCCACGGCCTTGGCGCGGATGTGCTCGATCAGGTCGCGCACCACATTCAGGTTCACGTCCGCTTCGAGCATGGCCACGCGAATTTCGCGCATCGCCTCGCTGATGTTTTCTTCGGTCAGTGTTCCCTGGCCGCGCAGGTTCTTGAAGACGCGCTGAAGTTTGTCGGTAAGGTTCTCAAACATAGGTCAACTTTTAGTTTACCTGAGGCGCACTTCGGGTGCGGTTCGCGGTCCATTGGGCCGCCAAACGCGATGTAAGAGCCGGCTGTTCTACTCTGCCGGCGCAACCAGGTATTGCTCCAGCTTCCCGTCCGGGTAGGTGTAGGTCGTCAGTGTCAGCCGCTTGTTTGGATACACGATCTGGAAGGCGCGGAAGGTCATGCCGCCTCGCTCCTCGGTGCCTGCCTGGCGAAAGATCAGCGGCTCGCCAAGCGGTCCCAGGCTGCTTTTGAAGTCGGAGATCGCTTGCGCGGTGAAGTAGTCGTTCAGGTTGGGCGCCAGCAGGCTGCGGTCGATGTGCCCGTGTTGCAGCCCGCGGTAGATGTCGAGGGCCTGCTGCTCGGCCGGGCTCAGGGGATAGCCGGCCACAACGGGAGCGGCGAGATGCGCAATCTCCGAGGCGGCTCCAACGGCATCCTGATTGGTCAGCACGGCCACCGCCGTTCCATCGTCAATCAGCACCTCATTGTCGGAGACGAACCCCGAAACCTCGCCTGAGTGCTCAATGGAGCGGTGCCCGTCGCGGTCGACGACTTCCACGCCCAGACCGTAGTGCGTGCCCTTGCCATCCTTCAGCTTGACCTCGGTAAACATCTCCTTGTCGCTCTCGGGCTTCAGAATGGTTTCATGCAACAGGCTCGCATCCCACAGCGCCAGGTCGTGCGCGGTCATGGCCAGCTCACCGGCCGCAAACATCCAGCCGCGTCCCGCCTGGGGCGCCGGGCGCAAGGGGCCAAGAGCGTGGCGATAGTAGCCCATGGGATCAGCCTTGGTGAGCTGATCCTCGTCTGAGTTCCAAACCGACTTCATGCCCAGCGGCCGGAAGATGTGTTGACTCAGAAACTGCATCAGTGGCTCGCCGCTTACCGTTTCCACAATGCGCCCGGCAATCACGTAGTTGGTGTTGGAGTATTGCCACTTCGTCCCCGGCTCAAAGTCCAGCGGCTTCTTGCCCCAGATGTCCAGAATCTGCTGCGCGGTGGTAGGCTTCAGCATCGGCGTCATCACGTAGTCTTCAGGCCAATAGTCCTGGTAGCCGGAGGTATGCGAGAGCACCTCGCGTATGGTCACCTCGTTACCGCGGGTCAGGCCGGGCACATACTTGCCGACCGGATCATCAAGCGACAGCTTTCCCTCCTGCTGAAGCAACAGAATCGCCGCAGCGGTAAACTGCTTCGAGATCGACCCGATCGAATAGCGCATCCGGGGCATCGCAGCCATCGATGGCTGCAGACGCGCCTGGCCATAAGCGTGCGTGTAGACGAGCCTGCCATGCTGTACGACGGCGATCGAGGCCGAGGGCACGCCGGTCTGCGCGAGCACCTGTGTGGCGATACGGTCAATGCGGCCGGCGAGCGCCGGATCGATTGCATCCACGGCTTGCGTCCGCGCACCGACCGGCGGCAAGACAAGGAACAGGAAAGCTGCACATTTCAAAAGCCTTTCCGACTGCATCATAAAAATCCTCTCCAGAAAGCTGCCGCGAGCAGTTACCATGATCTGGCACCAAAATATCAGCCAGTGCTTCGGCACGATTGCCCGGCACGTGTGCACATCACGCCGGATGCATTTGAGGTCTCAATGGAACGATTGATCGAAGGATACAGGAAATTTCAGGCCGACGTGTTCCCTACTCGGCGCAGCCAGTACAAGTTGCTCGCGGATTCGCAGGCGCCGGAGTGGCTCTTCATCACCTGCTCGGATTCGCGGATCGTGCCAGACCTGATTCTCGGCACCGGTCCCGGCGATTTGTTCATTGCCCGCAACGCCGGCAACGTCGTGCCTATTGCCAGCGACGATGTGGATGGCGTCACTGCCACGATCGAGTACGCCGTGGACGTCGTCAAAGTAAGGCACGTCATCCTCTGCGGCCACTCCGACTGCGGCGCCATGAAGGCCGCGCTCGACCGCACCGGCCTCGAAAACCTCCCCAAAGCGCGCCGCTGGCTCGATCACGTCCAGGCGGCCTTCAGCTATCGCCCTCCAGTAAACCCCGCCGACGGCGCGGGCGCCGAACTAGCCTCACTCATCCGCGGCAATGTGATTGCCCAGTTGTTGAATCTGCACGCGCAGCCCGCGGTCATCAATGCAGTCAAAGAAGGCCGGCTCACTACTCACGGCTGGTACTACGACATCCTCAGCGGGCGCATCGAGCAGTACGACGAAGAGCTGCGCTGTTTTCGGCCGTTGCTCGCAGTGCAGGAATAATGGCAGCAGTTTCCCAATTTTCAAGGGGCAGGCGATGTCTCTGCCCCGTGCCCATCAGTCGATGGCTTGTTAATCAACGTAGATCCATGAAATTCATCCGCTGATTTTTACGAGGCAGCCGCGAGTTCCTGCACATGCGCCATGCGTTGCGCGCCCTTGCGCGGGCCGCGCTTGCGGGCGCTCATGATCTTGATGCGCTCCAGCAACTCCTGCGAGGAGCAGTTCTTCTTGGCCAGCAGCGCATCGGCCGCATGAATCTCGCCGGC
>JAJZAL010000262.1 GCA_021799405.1 Acidobacteriota bacterium | reverse complement strand
GCATTTGAATCTGCGGCCATTCCACTGCTGAGCAGTTGTCACCGCCGCCCGCCGAAGTATCGAACATGAACCACCGCCACAGCGTCCCAGTACCCTCGTGAAAGCTGTTGTTGTAGAACCAGAGCGTTCCCAGTCGGTTCGAGTCCGGGGTACACATATCGGCAAAGTAATGGATCGGCACCATCGATGTCGTATTGACAAAGGTGTTGCCGTACACGGCATCCTTATGGTGCGCTTCGACCACAGCGGCCAACAGATCGGCGGTGTAGGCATCCGTTGGATAAAGAGCGTGGCGCGAGGAGGCCCCCCCGCTCAAGTAGCCCTCAAAGGTCACATACCCCCATGCGTCCTGGTTGTCGTCCATGTCCAGGTCGCGCGCCGGGCCGTCGCCAAAGTGGTTGTAGCGGATGATATCCGGAAAACCCCGCGTCTTGAAGTTCGACCCCTTCGCGCCGGTCTGATACTGATCGATCAGGTTGAACTGGGCCACCTCATTCCATCCCTGAATATACAACTGGTGCTCACCATACGATCCAGCCACGCCATTGTTGTGCAGATGATTGCCTTCATACAGAGTGTTGGCCACCATCGCATAGCCGTTGCTTGCATTGAAATCGGAGAAAATTCCGAGGTCGCAATTGTCGAGATCGTTGCCTCGCACCACGGTATCCATGCTGGGCCAGATGCGAATACAAGCTGAAAATCCAGGCCACGCTGTATTGGCGACCCCTTGCGGAGTGGTTCGTGTTGAACCTGCATAGAAACTCGTCGGAGACTTGGCGTTTTCAATCTTCAGCCCTTCGACGATCAAGTCCTGCGCACCCGTCCATGTTCCCGTGTAAAGTCCTGCGTAATTCTCGGCATAACTTCCCCCAATGCTGACCGCTCCATAGTTCTCCACCGCGTACTGATCGGCATCCGGGACGCCGGTCGAGTTATTGGCGTCGATGACAGGCAGATTGCCTTCGGCATCGGGTACGCCGCAGATGCGCACCGGCTGGGTACGGCTCGCGTGGGCCGTAAACTGAAAGTATTCGTGATAGGTGGTGGGATTGGCTCCGCTGGTGTCCTCATTATGAATGCGGATCGTTGAGCCCGGCGTCAGAGACTGCCACGGCACGGAAAGGATGGTCTTGTATGTCTGCGACGGCCCAACATCGTAGACCGTTCCCGTCAGGGCCGGATCGACGGTGCAATCGACGGGCATGGTCTGGCTCGGAGTAGTGGCATAGGAAGGCATCGAGTTCCCGGTCACGTAGACAGTGGCTGTGTTCGACTTGGTGCTGTCAGCCACGCTGGTCGCGGTCAGGGTATAGCGCCCCGCCACCGTTGCCGAGAACACCGTGTCCAGGTTCTCCGTGTCCGTCAAGGCCCCGTCGCCGCCGCTCGGCTGCGAGGTCAGCGACCAGGTCACGTTGGTGTTCGCCGCTCCCCAGACAAAGGATTGAATATCGGCCTTCTGGCCGGAATAAAGCGTGGTATAGAAGGGCACCACCGCGACGGTGACCGCAGGATTGCAGACATTCACCGTGATCGAGGCGGTGGCGGCGGTGTTCTCCGCCGACTGCGCCGTGATGGTAAACTGCGTGGCGGAGGAGACGGTATAGGCGCTACTTGTCCCCCCAATCGAGCAACTGCTTCCCGAGGCGGGAGCGGTCACATCCACCCAATGCCCTGTGCTCGAGGAAAGTGTGGCGCCTCCATCCACTGTCCAGTTGACCGCATCCGTGGTACCCCCCGTGACTGTGGCATAGATGCGGCGCACGCTCCCCGGCAGCACGTTGTACCCATACGTCGGCTGCGTGATCGCTATCGAGATTCCCGTTGTTGGCGTCGGTGTCGGCGTCGGTATCGGTGTTGGAGTCGGCGTTGGTACTGGCGCTGGTGCTGCGATGGTCAGCGCGATGGCAGTAGTGCCAGTGAGAGTTCCGGAGGTCCCGGTCACCGTCAGAGTGTAATTTCCTGGAACAGCCGCGCTGGTCGCCGAAAATGTCAGCGAGCTTGTGGAATCGGTGGTGGCAGGACTGAATACCGCAGTCACCCCGCTTGGGAGGCCGGATGCAGTCAGGTCCACATTGCCGCTGAATCCATTCTGGCCGTTCACGCTAATGGTGCTACTCGCACTGGCGCCCGCAAGTAGAACGAGACTGCCGGCTGACGATGAAAGGCTGAACTTCGCCGGAGACGCGACGGTTAGCATCACTGCCGTGGAACTGCTGAGAGATCCGGAGGTGCCTGTCACCATAATGGTATGGGACCCTGGAACGGCCGTAGTGCTCGCCGCGAAAATCAGCGAGCTTTGGGAGGTGGTGGTGGCGGGGCTGAATGTCGCAGTCACCCCACTCGGCACATCCGACGCAGCCAAAGCCACGTTGCTGTTGAACCCGTTCTGACCGGTCACACTAATTGTGCTGCTTGCGTTGGCCCCGGGGAGAACCTGGAGACTGCTTGCTGAGGGGGAAAGATTGAAACTCGGCGCCATCGTGGTCTGCAGCATTCTGTCTGCGCAACCTGTGATGAATGGCAACAAGGACACCGCCCAGAAAATCGTGAGCAATTTGAGGCAGTCAGACTTCCGAAGATGGGTTGTTTTCTTGTGCTGAATCGAAGAAGTCATGTCTTTCTATCTCTCTTCCAGTCGGATTTGGAAACGGGCTGGAAAGCCCGGAATCCCAGCCAACTGCGGCTTGACATCAAAAGTGGTTTTGCTGTCATGGTAACTCGCATAGAGAACTATAGTCACAATAAATGTTGGTCACTTTAGTTATATAAATAGGTTACCTGCATGAAAAACTGCGGTCTGGATCGGAATACAGTCCGATCAGTCATCAGGAAAATCGTTATTTTCCAATAGCTTATGTGTGTATTCCGAGGGCATAGCTGGGGGGATGAATCTTAATTTGCCGAACAGGAAAAGACCCGGTAAGTGAGAGACAAACCAGCAAAAGATTTTGCTGAATGGCCTTTTTTATGACGGAGAGCAGATGGGTGGAAGATGGATCGACTGCTGCTGGCGACCCGGAAGAGACCAGAAGATTTGATCGGTGGAAGTGGTTTGCAGAAACAAGCTCTAATGTGCGGGAGGCGCGTGCTGCAACCGGAGATGACTTTGCGCCGACGAAAAGAAGCACGCCCGCAAGCGTGCCAGATCGTCAAAAGCCCCTACGGAAGCAGCCCGGCGTAGTCGATGTAAGGCGACATGGGCGAACTTGAGTGAATTTTTCACGCCAGTTCACGGGGCGCGTGGTTCACTTGTCCACCGCTGCGCCGGATCTCATGCGGACATGGCCCGTTTGTTCTGGCGATTCCTGTTCATGGGACGCTTGCGTTTCTCCGGGAGCGCAAGGACAGGGTGAAGCGGCGCTTTACTTGGATTCAGCGGGTCATTGAAGGTGATATCTGGAACTAGATTGCCGTTGGCAAAGACTGCTCCATCCTCGATTCGTCCAACAATTTTTCCGGCCAAGGGAAACCATCTTCCGCAACTGCAACTCTGTTCCGTGAGGGTGACGCAGTCGCCGGTATCGAAGCGGATGAACGGCTGACCGTAATTGAGCAGGTCGGTCACCAGCAGACGATAGACAGGTCCGTCGGGCGATTGGCCGATCGGGTCAAACTCCACGAACGATCCCCAGGGATGAAAATGCAGTCCCTCGTGCTCGGAGCATTCTGCGGCGATCATTCCGACATCTCGCCGGCCGTAATAATTGAACGGCGCGGTTTTAAAGACCGACGACAGAAGCCTGCGATGGGGCACGCTCAACACTTCCGCAGTGGAGATGACTGCCTGTGGCCGATGGGTGACGCCACGCTCCCGCAGATACGCGGCGAATACGGCGAGAACAGTGGCGCGACCGCAAAGAATCCTAGGACGCTGTTTCTCATAGCGCCAGCGCCATTTTTCCAGCACATCGATGCCGACAACACCGGGAGGAGGCGGGGTCTGGCGCATGAACACGCCTTCATACACGCGCCATCTCCAATTGAATTCCCTTGCCGGGTCGGAGGTAGCTCCCCAAAGCATCATGGCGGAGTCGCCGGCTTGGAACCCGGCCCACTCATCGAGCTTCATCTTGAGGGCAACCTTGTCGCGGACGCCTTCAATGTCGCGATGGAAGCGGACCGGCATTCTGTCGGTGGCGCCGCTGAGTGCGACCCGAAGCTTCTCCGCAGGGAAGGCCGAGGAGACGAGCCAGGTGGCAGCGGTGCGAAGATCGCTGCGTGTCAACACGGGCAGAGGCAGGGGATGATCGACGCGCGCCTCGCGGGGATGAAAACCGGCGGCATCGAATTGCCTGCGATAAAATGGGACCGTGGTGTATGCGTGTTCCAGCAATTTTCGCAGGCGGTCCTGCTGGATCTTGCGCTGCTGTCTTTCCGGCAGGCGATCGAATTTCTTAATTTGACGCAAACGGCCCGGCAGACCCGCATGTCGTTCCGGTTCGACCAACGGCAAAATCAAATGTGTGTACAGGATTCCCATGCGTGCTTCCTTTAGCGGCTCGCTGCCGTCGGGGTCTCGGTTTCTTCGCCTGCTTTTACAAATCGGTATTTCCCGGAAGGCTCGGAGGGAATCGAGTCGGCGGTCACAATCGTGAGGTTGCTCTCTTTTCCCAGGTAAGGCTGCATGCGTCGCCGCAGTTCTTCCTCGGTACGCTGGTTGTATCCGTTGCCGGCAACGACTTTCAACGTGACATGGGCTGGATCGGGTTGGATGCACTGGATCTGTCGCACATCGCGCATGTCCGCGGCAAGAAGCGCCAGCGAAGGGCCCGCGATCACGCCGCCGCTGGGGAGTCGCAAGAAGTCGGAAGCGCGGCCCTGGATATTTCCAATCAGCGGTAGCGATCGTCCGCAAGGGCAGCGCATCTCGGTGTCGAGGCTGGCGAGATCGCCGATTTCATAACGAATCAACGGCATCGACCGATTCAACAAATCCGTGACCAGTACCCGCCCCATGCCAGACGGCAGATTGGGGGCGGCCTCGACTTCGACAATCAGGGCATCGGCATTGACGTGCAGGCCGCTGTGAAACTCGCATTCGCTGGCGATGACGCTGACTTCGCGGCAGCCATAGCGATTGAATACCCTGCCATGAAAGGTCTCTTCGAGGACCTGCCGTTTGCCGGGCGGCAGCACCTCAGCGCTGACGATCATGGAGTCGAACGCAACGTCGTGAATGTTGTTGGCCTTGCAGAATTCGGCAAAACGGACTGCCGATTGCGCATACGACACCATGGAACGGGGCCGATACTTGCGCAGCACTTCCACGTATTGCATCATCGATTCTTCGGTGACATCGGCGGTGCGGAGGGAGATATTTCGATAGAGAAATTTCTGCCGCCAGAACGGAGTTGGATCCGGTTTGTCGCCGAAGTCGTAGCGGGGGCCCCACAGTTGGGCGTGCCAGTCGCCGATGCGTAAGCCAGCCCAGGCATTGTGCCGCACGGTGCTGGCCATGCGTGAATCGAAGCGTTCGAGGTCCACGTAGAACTGGAGCGGGCTGCCGGTGGAACCGCCTGTCTGGTCCTGTTTCCGTTTGCTGGGCGAAACGTTGCTGGATACCAGCAGGTCCTGATGGTCCTGGATGTCGCGTTTGGTCAGGACGGGCAGCAGGCGCAGGTCTTCATGGGTGCGAATGTCGAGCGGCGTCAGTCCCGCCTGTGTCATGCGGTGGCGGTAAAAGGGAACATAGCGGTAGGCATCGATCAGTTGTTGCCGCAAGCGCAGGATTTGCAGCTTGCGCAGATCGTCCGGATGGAGATACTGGTTGCGCTCAAACTCCCGCATATAGCGGGCGTAGGCGGGGTGGGTGAATTTCGCCCAAAGCGGGTGGATGACGTGGCGAACCAGAGCGCCAGTGAGGTCGGACTGAATCGGCGTCGTGATTCCTTTCGTATTGTTTTTCATCCCGTCACCTGCGCCACCGCTTCTGCAAGCTGAAAGGTCGATTTATGGGGCCAGTATCCTTTGCCTTCAAGCACGCACAGCGAAAGGTGTGGGATGGCCCCGGCATCGCCGAGACAGAAAAGGCCAAAGCCAAGCAGGCCGAGCGGTCCAAAGTGCAGGGAGTGCGCGAAAGCGAAATTCAGTGCGATGGTAGCAAGCGCGACGATCACCAGAATGACCGAGAACCCTCCCAGCACGGATGACCCTTCGTGGTTCATGTCGATCCCTTCAACGTGAGCCACAGGAGTGTGCTCACCAGAGTTGAATGCAACTCCAGGGCCAAACTGGTTGCGTCGAATCGAACGCGCGATTCGCAGTTCTCAACTGGTTTCTCGAAGGGGAAAAATCCATGGTCACGATTTATGTGCAGGAATTTGCACTGTGGGGCGGGTCAAGGCACATAGTTTACCCATCCACCGCGCTGAGTTTGCTGCCATGGGAAAGAGGAAAACGAAGGGAAGCGCGACGAGAGCATGGAATGCGGAAGGGGTGCTAGGCGACTTCGCGTTGGGCTTGGGCTGCCTGGGCTTCCAAAAGGCCAATGATCTGGAAGGTGTTCAGCGAAGTTTTCGGAACGAAGAGGCTGCGGTTGTTGGTCAGTTCGTCAACTGGAAAGAGTTGAAAGGCGTTCTTGGTCAAGAGATCGATATCGTTCAAAATGCGGCCTTCCATGATTTCTCCATCCTGGAAAGTAAGCCGGACCCACAGGTAGGGATGAACGGAGAGAGAGTCGAAGAAGCGCACATCCTGCTGACTGGGGCTGCCGGTGAAGGTATGGACGAAGAACACCGCCTTGGCATCCTCCAGACGGAAGGTCACTGCAGGGCTGCCGTCCTCGGGCTGGATGGTCATGCTGACCGGCAGATCGGTGGGTACCGCAGTGGGATCCTGCAAAGCATCGTCGGTTCGGTAGTAGCCGCGGAGAACTTTCGAACTCTTTAGATGGACAACAACGTTGTGGAGCATGATCGACCTCTTCCATAAAGGATGGAGTGTGATATCCAAAGCAGGTAAAGAAAGCAAGACTGCAATCTACGCGGATTGCGCAGGCGCGGACAGATTGTATTGCCGGATCTTATAGAGCAGCGCCTTGTAACTGATGTTCAACCGCGTGGCC
>JAJZAL010000261.1 GCA_021799405.1 Acidobacteriota bacterium | reverse complement strand
GCAGGATGCCTTATCCACCGCTGCAGCGCAGATTCGCGGTTTTGCCCAACGCCAACTGCCGGCTTCATGGAACACCTCGCCACTCGATGGGCTCACGACAGGCCAGCTCGTGCGCCCGCTTGGCTCGGTAGGATGCTACGTTCCGAGCGGCCGGCATCCGCTGCCTTCCACGCTGCTGATGACGGCCATCCCCGCGCAGGTCGCGGGTGTTCAGCGCATCGTCGTGGTTTCACCCAAGCCGGCGCCGGAGACACTTGCCGCCGCGCACCAGCTCGGCATCACGACGTTCTACCGGCTGGGAGGCGCGCACGCCGTAGCTGCGCTGGCCTACGGAACCGCCAGCATTGCGCGCGTCGACAAGATCGTGGGTCCCGGCAATCTCTACGTCACCGCGGCCAAGCGGCTCGTTGCCTTTGATTGCGCCATCGATATGCTTGCCGGTCCCACTGAAATTGTGGTCACCAGCGATCGCGGCAACGCGTCTGAAATCGCCAGCGACCTGGTAGCGCAAGCCGAGCACGACCCCGAGGCGCTGGCCATCTTTGTCACAACACGCGAGGTGTTGGCAAAAGCAGTCATCGCAGAAACAACTCTGCGCAGCCGCAACAACGCGATTGCGCGCCAGGCGCTCGATCGCAACGGCCTCGCAATCGTCGCCGCCACCGCGAGCGAGGCGCGGCAGATTACGAACCGTCTCGCGCCCGAACATCTGACCGTCGACGCGGCCGGCGATCTCGATTGGGTTGAGAATGCCGGCTCGGTATTTGTCGGCCGCTGGTCCGCACAGCCCATGGGCGATTACATCTCCGGTCCCAATCACACACTGCCTACCGGCGGTATGGCGCGCGTGCGCAGCGGGCTCAGCGTGTATGACTTCGTCAAGCTCATCACCGTGCAGGAATATGCAGCGCAGGGCATGCGTGCACTTGGCCCGCGTGCCGCGCTCCTTGCCGAGGCTGAAGGGCTCACCGGCCACGCCGAGGCCATTCGCACCCGCCTGCGCAAGAACCCGCGCAAGACCGCATCGAAAAGGAGGCCTCGTGGCTGAAGCCATCACCCTGCGTTATCCCACGCCGCGCGCTCGCGTCGAGGCAATGATGGAGTATCACCCTCCGCTTGGCTCTCGCGATGCGCTGCGCCTGGACTTTAATGAAAACACGCTGGCTTGCTCGCCTAAAGTATGCGAGACGCTTGCGAGTATCTCTGCCGGCGACCTGACCCGTTATCCCGAGCGCGAACCAGTGGAGGCCATCGTCGCTGCTCATCTGGGCCTGCAGGCGGAACAGGTAGCCCTGACCAACGGTGTAGACGAGGCCATCCATGTGCTCTTCGAAACTTTCCTTGAAGCAGACCACGAGTTGCTGCTGCCCGTGCCCACGTACACCATGTATCAGGTATATGCCTCCGCAACCGACGCGCTCTTGGTTGCAGTGCAGGCTGCGGACGATCTGCAGTTTCCCTTTGAGCTTTTGGCAAGGGCCATCTCGCCTCGCACCAAGATCATCGCCATCGCCAACCCCAACAGCCCTTCGGGTTCCGTGGCCACCCGCGGACAACTTGTCGAGCTTGCCCAACGCGCTCCGCATGCTGTGCTGCTGGTAGACGAGGCATACTTTCATTTCCACGGCGAAACTGTGATGGACCTGGTGGGCGCTGTTCCGAACCTGGTTGTGGCGCGCACCTTCTCGAAGGCGTACGGCCTCGCCGGGCTGCGTCTCGGACTTCTCGCCGGGCCCGCCGGGCTGATGCGCTGGATTCGGCGCGTGCTCTCGCCTTACAGCGTGAACTCACTTGCCTTAGCCTGCCTGCCGCCCGCGCTTGAAGATACAGCCTATCTCGATTGGTATGTGGCGGAAGTGCTTGCGGCGCGGCGCGACTTCGAGGCAGCACTCGATGCCGCTGGAGTGCGCCGCTGGCCCAGCCGCGCGAACTTCATCCTTGCTGACATTGGCGCGAAGCATGCGGAGTTTGTACGGTTAATGCGCGGCCGCGGCGTGCTGGTGCGCGACCGCTCCAGCGATCCAGGCTGCGATGGGCGCGTGCGCATCACCATAGGAACCAGAGAACAAATGAAACAGGCGATCGCCGCCCTGAATGAAACGCTGGCCGCGCTGCGGTCTGGAAGCGAGGCGCAATGAGGACAAAGAAGAGCAACGCAAAATCAAAAGTGGGCGCCACGAGTCCAGGTTCTCTGACCCGGAAATCTGCTGCAGCCGCGCGCATGGCGAGCTTCGAGCGCAACACCACTGAAACGCGGATCGCCATCAAACTCACAATCGAAGGCAAAGGCCAGTACAAAATTGCAACCGGCATTCGCTTCTTCGATCACATGCTGGAACTGTTCACGCGTCACGGCGCATTTGACCTGGAGCTGAAATGCAACGGCGACCTTGATGTCGATCAGCACCACACCGTTGAAGATGTAGGCATCGCGCTGGGCGAGGCTTTCGATCGCGCGCTCGGCGACAAGCGTGGCATTCTGCGCGCTGGATATTTTCTGATGCCCATGGACGAAACGCTCGCCATCGCAGCCATCGACCTGAGCGGGCGCGCCGCCTTCGCTGTTGACACCAAAGTGCGCACGCGCCTCGTCGGTGATTTGCAAACGGAACTCGTCACAGATTTCTTCGAGGGCTTTGCCCGCGGCGCGCGCGCCAACGTTCATGTAAAGACGATGTATGGCCGTTCCAACCATCACAAGATCGAAGCCATCTTCAAAGCCTTTGCGCGGGCGCTGCGCGTAGCCTGCTCGCGCGACAAGCAACTGGGCGAGATGCTGCCCTCAACGAAAGGCTTGCTCTAACCGTGTTCACTAACTCCGCTAACTCCTCTGCTACTCTCCTGAGGCACCTATGCGCGTAACCGTCATTGACTACAAGGCCGGCAACCTCACATCCGTGCTGAAAGCGCTGCGCCACCTTGGCGCGGAGCCCTTGGTAACAGATGGAGATCTGTCGCTTGTTGAGTCTGCGGAACGCATCGTGCTTCCCGGCGTAGGCCATTTTCAAGCCACTGAGCGCCTGGACACGACCGGTCTGACCCCTGCGATCCGCGCGGCAATTGCGCGTGGCGTGCCTTTCCTCGGCATCTGCGTCGGCATGCAGTGGCTCTATGCTGGATCGAGTGAAGCGCCCGATCAGCCGGGGCTTGGTCACTTCCCTGAGCAGTGCACACGCTTCCCTGAGTGCAATGAAAAAGTGCCGCACGTGGGTTGGAATTCCCTCGATGCCCGCACCGGCTCGCGATTGCTTGCGGGTGTCGAGCCGGGCGAGTATGTCTACTTCACACACTCCTACAAAGGTCCGGTCACTGGCGACACCGCCGCCATCACGCACTACATCGAGCCGTTCGCTGCGGCCGTCGAACGCGGCAACGTGATGGGCGTGCAGTTTCATCCGGAGAAATCCGGCGCGACCGGCCTGAAAATCCTGAGCAACTTTCTCATTTGGAAGAATGAGGGAAGCGCATGCTGACCAAACGCATCATCGCCTGCCTCGATGTTCACGGCGGCCGTGTCGTCAAAGGCGTGCAGTTCGTCGACCTGGTTGATGCCGGCGACCCGGCCACGCAAGCAGCGCGCCACGCCCGCGAAGGCGCGGATGAGATCGTGCTTCTCGACATAACGGCTACGCACGAAGGGCGGCAGACGCTTCTGGACACCGTGCGCCGCACGGCGCGCGAGCTTTTCGTCCCCTTTTGCGTCGGCGGCGGTATTCGCGCGGCGCGTGACGCGGAGCAAGTCTTCGAAGCGGGCGCGGACAAGGTGAGCATCAACTCCGCCGCGCTGGCCGATCCCACGCTGATTACTGCCATCGGCCGCAGCTTTGGCGCGCAGGCCGTCGTTGTCGCCATCGACGCGCGGCGCGATCCGCAGGCTGCCGATCCGGTGCGTGATGCACAAGTGTACGTCAGCGGCGGGCGCAAACCCGCAGGCCGCCGCGTGGTCGAGTGGGCGAGGGAAGCCGAAGATCGCGGTGCGGGCGAGATTCTGCTTACGTCGATGGACGCCGACGGCACGCGGGCTGGATTTGATTGCGAGTTGACCGCTGCCGTCAGTGAGGCCGTCGGCATCCCCGTAATCGCCTCGGGCGGCGCGGGCACGGTCGAACATTTTGCCGAAGTCTTTGCGCGCGGCAAGGCCGATGCCGCCTTGGCTGCGAGCATCTTTCACTTCGGCATTTCGAGCGCGCGTTCGCTCAAGGAAGAGCTGGCCCGGGCCGGCGTATCCGTGAGGTTGCCATGCTGATTCCATCCATTGATCTGCTGGGAGGTCGCATCGTCCAGCTTGTGCAGGGCGAAGAGTTGCGCCTCGCTTTCGACGACTTCGAATATTGGATCGAAAAATTCGCGCGGTATCCGTTGGTCCAGCTTATCGATCTCGACGCGGCCATGCGCCAGGGCGACAACTCCGCGCTGGCGGCGCAGATCGCCAAGCGGCTTCCCTGCCAGGCCGGCGGCGGCATTCACAGCATCGAGCGCGCCCGGCAGGTGCTGGAAACGGGTGCCAAGCGCGTCATCATCGGCTCAGCGCTCTTCACAGAGCAAGGCGGCGTGAACACCTCATTTGCCGCGGAGCTGGCCGCCGCCATCGGCAGCGAGCATGTGGTTGCCGGCATCGATACCAAGAACGGCCGCATCGCCGTAAAGGGCTGGAAGGCGCAGGTAGCGCTCACTCCGGACGATGCGATTCCGCAACTCGAACCGCATGTGGCAGCGTTCCTCTATACGCACGTAGATACTGAAGGAACGATGCAAGGCTTCCCCATCGAGACCGCCGCGCGGCTGCGCAAGCTTACCAGACGACAGCTTATCGTCGCCGGTGGCATCCGCAGCCAGCAGGAGGTAGATGATTTGGATGCGCTGGGCGCCGACGCAGTGGTGGGGATGGCTGTCTACACCGAGATGCTCGCCGTCTGATTGCTTGCCCATTTTGCTGCCGCGGATTGGGGAAACTCGCTGCGGTGCTGCGATAGCATAGAGAGCAAAGCGCCGGCACGGCGCGCTCCGAGGAGGCGAATGCTGCGAGTTGGATACCCTGCAACAGTGGCGGCGGAGTTGTTCAATGACTTCCCCAAAGACATCGAGCTAATCGCAATATCGGACAAGTTGGACCACGACATCGAAATCGAAGTCTGGATTCCCGATCCCTATAGCACTCGAGCCATGCGCGCATGGCCGCATCTGCGCGGTGTAAAGCTGGTGCTGGCCATGATGGCGGGAACCGAGTGGATCCCGGGAGTCGTGGGCCCGCATGTGACCATTTGCAACGCACACGGCGCGCACAACATCTCCACGGCGGAATGGACCCTTTCAGCAATCCTGGCCATGCTCAAGCATCTGCCGTTCTATTGCGACCTGCAAAGCAGCCAGAAGTGGACACGCCGTTTCGAGATGCCGGCACGCTACGCAGCTATCACCGGCGACACGCGCCCGCTCTATCCGCCGGTGATGCAGGAGGAACTGACCGGCAAGACGCTGCTTCTTGTAGGTTACGGCGCCATCGGCAAGGAGATCGAGCGCATGCTTACGCCCTTCGATCTCAAGATGCTGCGCGTGGCGCGCAGTGCGCGCGACAATCCCAGGGTCCAGGCCGTAAGCGATCTCGACAGCCTGTTGCCGCAGGCCCAGGTGGTGGTGCTGATTTTGCCGCGTACCAAGGAGTCATACCACCTGATCGGAAGCCAGCAACTTGCGCTCATGCAACAAGGCGCGTTGCTGGTGAATGCGGCGCGGGGACCGATTGTCGACACGGATGCGCTGGTCGCGGCGCTGCAATCAGGCCGCATTCGCGCCGCGCTCGACGTAACCGACCCTGAGCCGCTGCCTGAAGGGCATCCGTTGTGGAGTTGCCCCAATGTGCTGATTACGCCTCACGTGGGTGGCTCGACTCCGCAGTTCGCGCCGCGCTCGCTGCGCACGGCCGCCGGCGAACTGCGCCGTTACATGCGGGGCGAGTCCTTGCAAAACGTGGTTCAGAAGGCGATCTGAATCGCCGAGTTAGAAAGCGGAACGCCTTCCCTGGCAACACTCTTCAGGCGGTTGAATCCGACAGAGACGTCGCTTCTCGTTGAGCGGCGCCCGCCGCTGCACGCTGCCAGTCGCGCAATCCAAGAACGGCCAGTGCCACAAGGCCTGCGTAGAGCAGTGCAGTAGGCCGCAAATCTTTGTAAAGATACTCGCCGATGTAGATGAGGTCTACTGCGATCCAGAGCCACCAGTTGGCGGTGTGTTTGCGCGCCTGCCACCAACTGGCAACCAGGCTATAGCTGGTGAGCGCCGCGTCCAGATGCGGCAGCGCCGCGCCTACACGCACCATAAGCCCGCCCAGCAATATCGCCCCCGCCGCGCCTGCCGCCAGGCCCACAAGCCAGCCGCGCATATCGAGCGGCACGACGCGCACATCGCCCTCCTCAATCACGCCGCGCCACCAGTGCCACCATCCGTAGAGTGTAAAGGCAATAAAGAAGAGCTGAAGCAGCGTGTCGGAGAAAAGCCTGGCGCGATAAAAAACGACAAGATAGATCACATCCGCGGCCAGCACCACCGGCCAGCAGATAAGCAGACGGCGCGTGGTCAGCCAGATGCCGAGAATGGTCGTGACTACGCCCGCTGTCTCCAGCCAGTGCGCGGCCAGATAGGCCAGGATCATCGTCCAAGTCATCACGCGCGCTCTCCTTGCGGCTGGCAGATTCGCGTCTCGGCCCACCGGCGCAGCGCGGTAAGCAATGCGCCGCCAGCCTCCAGCCTGCGAAACCAGCGCGCATGACCTGCCAGGTAGCCGTCGTAAGCCAGGCGCGCATTCTCTTCCGAGTGCAACACACCCAGATAGTAATCAGCCTCGGAAAGCGCGAACTCGGCGTGACACAAAGCCGTCATGGGAGCAAGGGCCGCAGCCTCTTCCTCGCTGAGCGGGCGCACCGAGTCATAACCGGCCAGTAGCGCGTCCAGATGATCGAAATGCACGGGCACGTTTTGCGGATGTGCGGGATACTGTACCAGCACCAGCCACTCCACGATGTTGCGCTCAATAGCCTGCGCCAGATCGTGCACAGCGTTGGCGCGATCCGCCAGGCCGAAGTCGATGATTGATGTAGCCTGCGCATTTTCTGTGAAGCTG
>JAJZAL010000260.1 GCA_021799405.1 Acidobacteriota bacterium | reverse complement strand
CGCTGAAAATGTGCTCGGCATCGGTATGCCCAGCCCGTACTCTTCGACTGGCTCCATCGACGACAGCCGCCGGCTGTCCGCCAACCTTGGCATTCGCTTTGAGGTGATCGGAATCAGCAGCATCTTCGCGGAGTTTACACGCACGCTGGAACCCTTCTTTGCCGGCATGCAGTCCGACCTCACCGAGGAGAACATCCAGCCCCGCATTCGCGGCACTTTGCTGATGGCGCTCTCCAATAAATTCGGGGCGCTGGTGCTGACGACGGGCAACAAATCAGAGATGGCTGTGGGGTATTGCACGCTTTATGGCGATATGGTGGGCGCCCTGGCGGTGATCGGCGACCTGGTCAAGACGCGTGTTTATGCTATCTGCCACTGGCTCAACCGCGATCGCGAGATCATCCCCCAGGCCATTCTTGAGAAGGCGCCTTCCGCCGAACTGCGGCCGGGACAGAAGGACACGGACTCGCTCCCACCCTACGAGGTTCTCGATCCGATTCTGGAAGCCTACGTGGAGCGCTATGAGCCGTTCGAATCTATTGCGAAGCAGCATGGATTCAGCCTGGAACTTGTGCAGCAGGTAGTGCGTCTGGTGGAGCGCTCCGAGTACAAGCGCCAGCAAGCCGCGCCGGTGCTTAAGGTTACATCCAAATCCTTTGGTACGGGGCGCAGATTTCCCATAGCTGTAAGGGTTCAGGTATAACCTAATGCTAGGAGTTTTTCCCACAAAATTGAGGAGAAATAGCTTGATTCGTCTGTTTTCCCACTCCGCCATCGTTGCTGCGATGGCCATCGTCTCCCTGCCCATGTTGCAAGCTTCAGCACAGACCAAGGTGCCGGCTGCCCCTGCGCAGATGCCTGCCGCGCCGTCCGCTCCCGCGCAGACGTCTACAACACCGACGATCTCCGCGCCGGCTCCAACAGTGGCTCCATTTCCCAAGCCGAATCCGGCCAACTTTACGGCGGCTTCGCCTACTGCAGAGGTTGTGAACGCGTTTCTGCAGGCCAGTTGGGGTTATGACCCAAACCGCATTTGGCAGGTTCAAGCGATTCTGAAGACACAGGCGGCGGGCCTCAGCCAGGTTATTGTCTTCGTGAATGACAAGACCGGCAAGATCAAGCCTTCAGCGCTTGAATTCTATGTGCTACCTGACGGCAAATACATCATTTCCGGTAATTCGATTCTTCCCTTTGGCGAGCATCCCTACGCAAATGTACGTGCGCTCATGCAGCAGAGCGCCAACGGCCCCTATCGGGGTTCGGCTTCCAAGGATCTGGAACTGATTGAGTTCGCTGACTTCCAGTGCCCGCATTGCAAGGAAGCACAGGCGAACATGGACAAGCTGGCGGCGGACTTTCCCAAGGCCCGCATCGTTTTCGAGAATGATCCAATCGCTTCCATTCACCCGCAGTCTGTGAAAGCGGCTGAATACGGCGTCTGCGTGAACGAACTGGGCGGAAGTGGTGCTTTCTTCCAGTTTGCCGGGGCTGTCTTTGATGGCCAGGACGGATTGGCGACGCCGGATGGTGCCACCCTTACGCTGAATAGCGCCGTGTCGAAGGCAGGTTTAGATCCAGCCAAAGTTGGTGCTTGCGCCGCCACTCCGGCAACCAAGGCGGCCGTGGACGCTTCGATCAAGTTGGGGAATGATATCGGCGTCACCGAAGTGCCCACGCTGGTGATCAATGGCCGTGCAATACCCGCCAACGCTCCATACGAAACATTGAAGCAGATTGTGGAGTTCCAGGCCAAGCTGGACGGCGTGACTCTATAAGACGATGGCCTTGCGCGGCGCGGTCGAGGATTGCTGAATCCAGCATCCTGCCCGCGCCGTGGCTCAAGCTATGGCTTGACTCGTGATGAACCTGTTGTCCGGTGGATGCTCTATCGGGGACTCGTTCCGGGCACGATGCGGAACATGGGGGAATGCCCGGCTGCCTGGGTTCCGCGGACCACATGGGGCGTAATCACGATCACCAGTGTCGCAAAGTTCTTTTGCATCTCGATGCCACTGAGATCGCTCATACCGGGAATCTCGCTGAGTCCCGGCGTTCCGCTGAGGGCGCGGCTCTCCTGTCTGTCCAATTCGCTCGCCACAACGGCTGCCGTGCCATCGGGAATCGTGACCACGCCGGAATAGGCACGGTTGTTGAGGACGGGCACGCCGTTGAGGGATGGACCGGCCAGGGCATCAAGCGTCAGGTCCACCGTGAGAACAATGTTGCCGTTGCGCATCACGTTTGGCGTAGTCTTAAGGGTAAGGCCCAGGTCCTGGTACTGGACCTGCGGAACCGGGGGAACGGCGCTCAGTTGCGCCAGCAGCGAATTCAGGCTCCCTGAGGCGCCCACGCCGGTGAGCCCCGGAATATTAGGAACGCTGGGCGACAGGCTCGAAAACGAAGAGGTCATGATCGGGTAGCGCGAGCCCAGGCGCAATGTCCCCTGTTCGCCGTCCTCCAGCCGCAATTGAATATCATCCAACTCGCGCGAGTCCGATGAATTCACATTCAGATTGATCGTGGTCGGGCTGGGAGACAGGCCCGACTCGGTGAGCCCGCCGCCAAAGAGCGCAAACCCATTCGAAAATAAACCACTGGATATCTGGCCGGAAGCGAGCAGAATGCCAAGAATCGCCAGGGTATCGCCTGGAGCAGCGAGCCCGGACGAAATAATCTGCTGCACCAGGGCCTGGTTTGCGTTCAGGATGGACTCTTCCTCCGCGAACACGTTGAAGGCGGTAATCGTTTGTGGAAGCTCCAGTCCTGTATTGCTCGTTGAGGAGTGCGCAATCTGGATCAGACGAACGTCGAGCAGGATCTCACTGTGTCCGTCCAGCAGATCGCGCATGGTCCCGTTGAAGGCCTGAAGCGTAGCAGGCGGCGCGCGCAGCGTGAGTGTGTTCGCGGTGGGATTCGGCGACGAGATGGATACGTCAAATACATTCTTGGCCAGGCTGCTTACTTCGGTCAGCTCACTCGGGGTCAGCCCGGAAAGATAAACGGTCTCCAATGCCTGGCGCGTAAACTTCTGGCGGTTGGGCGTTGTGTCGCGGGCCACCAGTACGCGGTGCTCATCGATGGGCACGTAGAACGTGTTGGTCAGCAAGCCCACAGCGCGCATGGTTTCACGGAAAGTTGCGTCACCCAGATCCAGCCGGACCATTTGGGTGCCGACGCTGTCGTCCAGCAAGGCTTCGAGCCCGTAGGACTTGAAAACCTGCTGAACCACCTGACGCTCAATCCCCCGTATGTGGAAGCTGCGCACTCCCGGGGTGGGAGCAAGGCGCACTGGTCCGCCGATCGTTTCTGTTGCGTTCCGATAAACTGGCCGATCCGTATCGAGCCCCGAGATGTCACCCAACTCGAAGAGATGCTGCGTGACCGCGACATTTTGAGGATCAAGTTCGAGCGCGTGTTTCAATGCGGCACGCGCTGCCTCGGATTCGCCAAGCAGCTTGTCCTTGGCCGCAGCCTGAACCAGCGCGGTGACTGCGTGGCTGCGCGCAATGCCGGACGCCAGCCGGTAGTTGGCATTCGTGGGATCCAGCGCGGCCGCGTGTTCATAACCTCGCATCGCATCTTCAAATTTCCCGGCCAGAAAGAGCTTGCTCGATGCGATGTAGAGCTTGACCGCATTCCGGCGGGCCTTGTCGCTCGGTTCTTTGGACTTTGAAGTGGCCGTCTTCGCGGCCGTGGTGGAAGAGCCGCTCTGCCCGGCGGGCTGATCAGGCGGAGCGGTCATCTGCGCCTGGACGGCTCCAGGGAAGAGGGCCAGGAGCAAGGTTGCAGTCCAGAATCTGGTTGCCGGCCTTGCCGGCCAGGGCGCGCCGTATTTGGATCGTGGCATGCGCAGGTTCACGGCTCTGTCCGCGTCAGTTCCAGCAGACCGGTCAGCGAAGAGGCGCACGCCTCCGGCCGGTAAGCGAGCAACTCCTCAAAGCTGAAGTTTCCCGTGGCTACCGCAATGACGGACAGGGAATTGGCGCGCGCTGCCTCGATGTCTCGCGGTGTATCGCCAACCACGCAGACACGGGCCTCGGCGCCGGCCAACTCACGAGCCTTGCGCGCGGCGTGGCCAATCAGCTCGGTCCGGACCGGAAACTGGTCGCTGAAGCCACCAAAGCGGAACCACTCCCGCAGCCCCGCCTCTTCGATCTTGATCCAGCCGATCATCTCCAGATTGCCCGTCCCTATACCCAGCAGCGCGCCGCGTCGCGCCAGATGGCGAAGGGTTTCTTCCACGCCCGGCATGCGGACCAGGTCCATCTCATGGCGCTGCTCGGCCACAGTCTGGCGCATGGCTTCAAGGATCGCCTCGATCTGCGATTCCAGCACTTCGCCGGGAATGCCCGCCTGGCGGCAGGCTTCGCGCAGAATTGCGGTGTCGGTATTGCCGTGGAGCGGAATGCCCGCAAAGCCAACCTCGAACCCCGTCACGTGCCGTATGCTGGCGGCGAAGGAGTTGAAGTGGATGCGGTCGCGGGTGCGCAGCAGCGTGCCGTCAATGTCGAACAGGTACGCATCCTGCCCATCCCACACGAAGCCCGGCTCGATTGCAATGCGGGCCTCCGTAGATTGTGAACTTTGGTGCATGTTTTCAGATGGTGCCGTCAGCCCTGACGAAAGTCCTGGCGAAAGGCGCTATACACAGGACGCACGCTGCGGGGCGGACGCTTGAGGCTGGCGCTCAGTTCAGACTGAGTCAATCCCAGATCCGCCATGGCGCGGCTCAACGTGTTGCGATGCATTCCCAGTTCCTCGGCCGCCTTGCACTGGTTGCCCCGGTGCGCCACCAAAACCTCGAGCAGATACTGCTTCTTGAACTCACGCACGGCATCGTCGTAGCGAACACCGCTGGAATGCATTTGCGTGACCAGGCTTTCCAGTTCTCGCTTCACATCAACCTCTTCTTGATTTATGTATTGTAGCCGCTTCGCGCGGCCTTGCGTTGCATTTCATTATGTCCCGTGACTGTCAGGATGCAACCACCCGGGAGACTCCCGTTCCAGCATCCGCAAATCCTTGCGGACGCGCTTTGCAAGTTCTGCCGGGCTCATCCGCGTGCTCAGGTGGCACGCCCCGAAAAACATCCGCGGCAACCTGGCGTCCACCAGCCAGCGCGCCTGCGGGAAGAAGGCCACGGTCACCAGGATCATCAGGGTGACCAGCACAACGCCCTGCACAAATCCAACGACCGCGCCGGCCAGCCTGTCCAGACAACCCAGGCCCATGCGGTGAATGGTCTTGGAGAGAATCATGCCGGCAACTCCGGTTACAACCATCACGGCCAGCGCAATCAGCAAAAATCCGACAGTGTCGGCCACCTTCTCGACGCGCAGCAACGGCATCAGAAGGTGGGCCACGCGTCCATAGTTCCAGGCCGCAAGCACCAGCCCGCAAACCAATCCGCCCAGCGAGAAGACTACGCGAAAGAACCCCTGCGCCAGCCCGCCCAGCGTTGAGAGGGCCAGCACAACCACAATGGCCCAGTCTACCCCTGTCATAGTCCTCTCCGTTTTGGGCTTACACACACAGAATTGGGCTCACAGGCACAGATCGCGTCCAGTCAAACGCCGGTAAGCTTCAAGATACTTGGCCTGCGTGCGTTGCACCACGTCGTCGGGCAGGCCGGGTGCGGGCGCTTGCTTGTTCCAGTGAATCGACTCAAGATAATCGCGGACGAATTGCTTGTCAAAGGAGGCCTGGGCGCCGCCCGGTTTCCATTCCGAGCGCTCCCAGAAACGCGAGGAATCCGGCGTCAACACTTCATCGGCAAGGATAATTTCATTCCCGATTCTACCGAACTCGAATTTTGTATCGGCCAGGATGATGCCGTTCTTTTCGGCGTGCGCCGCCGCCCGGTTGTAAATGGCCAGAGTAAGGCGGCGCAACTCGGCGGCGTCAGCCGGGCCTAGAATCTTTTCACTTTCGACGAAGGAGATGTTTTCATCGTGCGTGCCGGACGCGCTTTTGGTGGCGGGCGTATAGATCGGCTCCGGAAGGCGCGAGCCGTCTTTGAGGTCTGCGGGAATTGGAATCCCGCACACAGCTCCGCTCGCTTTGTAGTCCTTCCATCCGGAACCCGCGAGATAACCGCGCGCCACGCACTCCACAGGGAACATTTCCGCCCTCTTCACCAGCATCGAGCGCCCTTCCAGTTGATCGGCAAAGGGATGCAGCGCCGCCGGAAATTCGCTCACTTCTGCGGTGATCAAGTGGTTGGGGGTGATCTCCTTGAGCAGATCGAACCAGAAGAGCGAGATTTGCGTGAGAATCTTGCCTTTGCCCGGAATGCCGGTGGCCAGTACATGATCAAAGGCTGAAATTCGATCGGTTGCCACCAGCAGCAGAGCGTCGCCTGCCGCATAGAGATCACGTACCTTGCCACGGCCAAGCAGAGGAGTATCGCCTAGATTTGTTTTCAAAAGAGCATTCACGGATTTCTTCCACCCCGGAGCATACTGAATCTCCGATTTTCGGGCTATCCCGCCACTTTGTCAATGCGCAGGAAAACGAGAAATGTCCTTCAAAACTAAGACAATAAAGGTGAAGGCCTCCGTTCCGGGGGGATCTTTGCCCCTGTGGAAAAAATAACAAGGATGTGTGACGGCTGTCACAGAATCGGATGCTGACTTGGGCGACACTGCAAATGTCATCATGGTTCGGAGGGCGAGCACGAAAGTCCTCTTGGAGCCGGGTGACACGAGGCAGCAGTGGAAAGGGGAAGCCGCAGCTAGCTTCGTTATGTGCAGGGATCACCAGTAGCCGCGCACTACCGACCTCCAGTGCCGGCTACTGGTTCCCAACAATCTAACTTGTAATTGCAAGTGCCTCCGGAGCGACGATATCCTTCGGAGGCAATTTTCTTGTCTGGCAAATTCCACCAATATCTCACGACATTGCGCAAAGCAGGTTTAGCACTTTCTTGCTGCCTCTACACCAAGCCCAACACAAATTTCTCGTGGAAGAGATCTCCGTTCTCACATCCTTTGCGCGTGCCGGCGCCGTATCTCCTTGCGGCCGCTGTGCATCTGCGCTAGTGTAGTGCGTCATAAATAGAATCTATTATGTGTCGGGTTTCATCTTATGATGAGGAGACCCGACAATGCGTGTTGCCCGTCCTATCATGCTCGACGAAAC
>JAJZAL010000259.1 GCA_021799405.1 Acidobacteriota bacterium | reverse complement strand
ACGCTGCGATACCTTATGCCGTAAAGGGAACGCAGTAACGATGGCGCATCGAAATATAACTATGGCGATGCCGCCACTTTAGACTATGGCTGCCCGGGCTGACGCGCCGCGTACTTCTGAAATCTGGTAGCAATTGCCAGCTGCGGAAGGCGTTAGGTTGGCAAGCGCAAAGGCAGCGTATGGAGAGAAGAAAATGAAATCGGCGAAAGCTGCGCAAAGCAGCATAGATTTAAACAGCCTGAGCATTCCCGCGGCCGAGGAGATGATCGAAGAGGCTCTCAACGAACTGTCCTATTCGCAGGATCCAGGCCTGGCGAGGGCGCTGCGCTTTCTTGCGCCTCTGGGCTATCAGGCTATCGTTGAACTCTGTAGCGAGAACGGCCGCAGCAAACGGCGCAACGCCTCGGCGGATACGTGGTCGCCGGAAGAAGATGAATTGCGCATCTACTTTGAGCGCATCGATGAGGGTGAGCCTGCGCCTCGCGCGTTGCGGGCGCAGCGTCCGGCGCAGGCCCCCGCCTTTGATGAAGAGGGCGAGGTTGAGGACGTGGTGGCTCCGGCGGATATGGACGCCCGTGTCAAGGAACTCAGTGCGGCCCTGGCTGAGGCTGAGCGCGGCGGTCATGCCTTCATCGCCCTCAAATGGTTCCGTGATTCCTTCCTGCCGCGAAAGGCTTTCCGCTGGAATCAGAACCCCGATGCGCGCCAGGCTGTGCTGGCTGAGGCGATTCAGCGCGGCGTGGTTCTGACCAGCAAGATCGCCAACCCCAAAACGCCCGCCTATCCGACTACGACCATCCGGCTCAACCGCGCCGAGGCCGCCATTCCCGAGGAGGCGCAACGCTTTCATCCGGTCGTGGTGCAGGGAGAGCCGTTCATCGAAACCATCGAGGAAGAACGGGGGAACGTGTGACCTTTTATTATCTTGAGGCCACCGCCTTCGCCAAGCTTTTTGTGCGGGGCCCCGGCACTGACGCGCTCATCCGCCTGATGGAATCGGTCGAGGATAACTGCAAGCTGATTTCGGCCTCCACGCCGCTGGAGGTCTATGCGGCGATCCGGCGGCGCGAGCGCAGCGGTGATCTTGCCCCCGAGGACGCCGCCTCTGCGCTCGATGTTTTGCGCCTGGAATCAGCGCGCATGGTGCAGGAGCCGCTCAATCCGGCCATTCTGGAGGCCGCCCGCCAGCTCCTTGATCGGACGGCGCTTAGCTGGCCCGAGGCCCTGCAATTAGGCGCCGCCCTGGCGGCGCGCGCCATGTTTGAAGGCACCGAGATCACCTTTGTTTCAGCCTCGAAGCATCTGCTGGAAGCGGCAGCGGCAGATGGATTTCAGACCCTTGATCCAGCCAATGATCCCATCGAGAAGCATGACGAACCGGTCACTGAGGACGAGTGACGGAGTGAAGAGGAAATAGCGGGATTTCTTCATGGCTGCAAGGCCGCATGCGGGTCACCGCATGCCCTGCGTCACGCGCTCGGCGCCCAGGCCAAATGCATGAGCAGGTTCCACTTCCTCTGCGGCGCACACCCAGAATATGCCCTTCGAGCCGTAAGGCCGTCTAAATCAGTACCGGCGGTCGCATCCCACTGGGGCGTGGCATTGTGCGACATCTCCGGTAAGAGCAGAGCGCTCTCAGGCGCAGGTTATCACCGCTTCAGCGGGAGTGAAGAGGATCTTGCTTAAACGAGCCCATTTCGTCTGCGCCATCCTCCTTCTGACGTCGCTCGGGATGGTCGCTCATGTGCCGGTGCAGACTGCCAGGGCAGACACCGCGGTATCATCCCATGGCTCCCCGGTTGGCCGCTGGAAGACGGTGGATGACATTACCGGTAAGGTCAAGTCAGTCGTGGCCATCCGCGAAATGCGGGGCAAGCTGTATGGCCAGATCGAGAAAGTATACGACCCGCCGGTTCCTGATCCCCGGTGTATCCAGTGCACGGGCGACCTCAAAGACCACCCCGTCATCGGGCTCCAGGTCCTTTGGGGCCTGCACAAAGTTGGCAACCGCTGGACCGACGGCCACATCCTCGACCCGGAGAGCGGCAATGTCTATCGCTGCTCCATCGCTCTCGAAGATGGGGGAACGAAATTGCGCGTGCGCGGCTACGTGGGCGTTTCTCTGCTGGGCCGCACTCAACATTGGCTGCGGGTGCAGTAGTTCAGCCTGCAAGGCCGATTGTTGTGAAGCAAAGCCATGTTGAATTTGTTTGCCGCATCAGATTTTTGGATGCAGAGCTTCGTGAGCGATTCCTTGCGTGCGGCGGCTATTCCCGGCGAAACCGGTTTGCCTGCTCGAACTCCTCGCGCAGCACGGGCGTGCGCAGGTTCTCGCGCAGGTAGGCGAGGCGCTGCTCCAGCGCTTGCAGCGCGCGCGCAACGGGCTCGGTATTGGTATGGGCGATGTCACGCCACATCGAGTAGGGGCTGGCTCCGAGGCGCGTCATCTCGCGCAGAGCGCGCCCGCCCACGTCCTTCAATTCGGGCGCGTTGCCGACTTGCTCCTCCAGCAGCGCGCTGAGCGCCGTCGCCACAAACTGCGGCAGATGGCTGACCCAGGCGACAAGTTCATCGTGGCGCGCGGGGTCCAGATCTATGGCCTTTGAACCCATCGCCGCGACCAGATCCCGCCAGTCCTTTACAAGAACTGCCGCCTGCGGCGAACGCCGCGCCGCGGGATCGTCCGTAAAGAGCCAGACTGCGCCGCGAAACAGGTTCACATCCGCCAGCTCCGCGCCGCCGCGTTCTTTGCCGGCCATGGGATGGCCGGGAAGAAAGGCAGCGCGCTCCGGTGTGTTGTAGAGCCGCGCCCCTGCTTCGGAGATAAGCCGCTTGGTGCTGCCCACGTCGGTCACCAGATGCTCGGGACCGAGTACGGTTGCCAGTTTTTCCATCAGGTCCAGAGTGGCGTAGATGGGTACGGAAAGAACTGTAACCTGGCTTTCGTGCGCGGCTTGCAGCGGATCCGCGGCGATGGAGTCAAGCGCGCCCATCGCCAGCGCTGTCTGCGCCGCTTGCGCGCTGCGATTCCAGCCCACGATCGAGCCGCGATAGCCTGATGCACGCAAAGCGAGTCCCGCCGATGTGCCCAGCAGGCCCGTGCCCAGAATCGCAATACGCTCAATCATGGATGCCTTTCAGAAGCGGCGTTGGCGGAGTTGGCGCAGCTAGGTCTCTGACAGCTTAAAGGTGTATCAATCCTGGATGCCTGGGTGCACCAGGTCTCGATTTTGAGACCTGGGTGACCTCCCTGGCACCGCTAACTCCGCTTCATCTTACAACGTCCGCCCGACCGCCGTGGCAATCAGCCTTAGCTCGCCCATCAGCTTCTCAAACTGATCGAGATAGAGCGTCTGCGCTGCATCGGAGACGGCCTTGTCGGCATTGGGATGAATCTCCATAAGGAGCGCATCGGCGCCTGCGGCCAGAGCAGCCTTGGCCATCGGGGCCACCATGTCGCGGCGGCCGGTGCCGTGCGAGGGATCGCCCACCACCGGCAGGTGCGAGAGCTTCTTCAGCACCGGAATCGCCGAGATGTCCATGGTGTTGCGCGTGGATGTTTCGTAGGTGCGGATGCCCCGCTCGCAGAGAATCACGTCGTAATTGCCGCCGGAAAGGATGTACTCGCTCGATAGCAGCAGTTCCTCCACCGTCGCGGCGATGCCGCGCTTGAGCAGCACGGGCTTGCGTGTCTGGCCCAGCTCGCGCAGCAGGTTGAAGTTCTGCATATTGCGCGCGCCCACCTGGAAGCAGTCCACGTAGGGCAGCATCGGCTCAATCTGCGCGATCTCCATTACCTCACTCACGGTGGCCAGTCCGTGAGCCTGGGCGGCTTCGTGCAGCATCTGCAGCCCCGGAATGCCGTGGCCCTGGAAAGAGTACGGCGAACTGCGCGGCTTGAAGGCGCCGCCGCGCAGGAAACGCGCGCCGGCACGCTTGACGCAGGCGGCAATGGCAAAGATCTGCTCGCGGTTTTCCACGGCGCACGGTCCGGCGATGACGGCGACCTGCTCGCCCCCGATCCTGGCTCCGTTGGCAAATTCGACAACCGTGCCCTCCGGACGAAACGCGCGGCCGCTCAGTTTGTAAGGCGCGCTGATGCGGTGGACGTGAAGCACGCCGGGCAGCATTTCGAATTTGGCGAGGTCCAGGCCGGCGGTCTGTCCTACGGCGGCCAATATGGTTTGCATGGTTCCTGTGGTTCGATGCACGTTCACGCCGGCTTCTGTCATGGCCTCAATCACGGCATCGATCTGCTCTTCAGTGGCATTCTCCTGCATGGCTACAATCATTGCTTGTTCCCTGTCCCGGGTGCGTCTGCGCCCGCGCCATGGCCCAGCGAGTCGTCGCGGCGACCCTGGGCGTTTCTTTCGGAAGCCAGTTCGTCTCTCTGGATGGCTCGCATCACGTCGATGATCCGCTCGTAGATATGCATCAGCTCACTGTCCGGCAGCGGCCCCTTGTTGATGGCGCACACATTGCTGTAAATCACCTTCTCGCGGTTCGGCTCATAAACCGGCAATGAGGTGGCGGCCTTCAGATGGCCGATCATCAAGGCGGCGCGAGCCCGCTCGTTGAGCAACTCCACAAGCTGGCGATCCAGTACATCAATGCGGCTTCGCAGTTCTTCGATGGTCATCATCATCCTCGTGTTGCGCCCTGCTCCGCAGCGCTTGAAACGGCTCTGCGCGCAGGCACATCGGAAGCGAACTCAGCTTCAAACTATTTGCTTCCAGCTCTCAGCCCGGCTCTTTCACGATACGAGCCTCAACCATCCAATCTGGAACAGAAGAAGCGGGGGCGAGAAGCTGGAGGCTGCCTTGGGGGATTTTTACCGGGCCAGCGCCGCCTCTGGCAGGCGCAGGCCCTTGATAAATCGAGCTACCGCGCCGGGCGCTTCCTCCGGAGTCGAGCGTTCGATCAGCTCGACAATCGCGCTGCCGACGACCGCGGCATCCGCGAACTCCGCCACCTGGGCGACGTGATTCGCGTTGGAGATGCCGAACCCCACGGCCACCGGCAGCTGAGTCCATCGACGGATACGCGCCACCAGCGCCGCCGCGTCGGTGGTCAAACTCTGCTGCTTGCCCGTGATCCCCACGCGCGAGATGGCGTACACAAAGCCTTTGGAGTGGGAGGCAATCGCTTCAAGCCGATCGTCGGGACTCGTTGGTGCGGCCAGGAAGATCGGCGCAAGCCCCACGCGCGCCAGTTCGGCCAGGTACTCGCCCGCCTCTTCGACAATCAAATCCGTGGCCAGCACGCCGTCCACGCCCGCCGCCGCGGCATCGTCGGCAAAGCGTGTGAGGCCGTGGCGCAAAATGGGATTGAGGTAGCTGAAGATGATCAGCCCCGCCGCCGGCCGCGCGGCGCGAATCTCTTTCGCCAGCGCCAGCACATCCTTGAGCCGCGTGCCATGCGCCAGAGCGCGCTCGCTGGCGCGCTGGATCACTGGCCCGTCGGCCAGCGGATCGCTGAACGGCACCCCCAGCTCGATCACCGCCGCACCCGCATCGATCGCTGCAAGCGCAATAGCCCGCGTGGCGTCGAGGCTCGGGTCGCCCGCCGTCAGGTAAATGACCAAATCCGGTTTGTGATCGAAGCGTAAAGCCATTGAAAACCACTGGGAGCCGGGAGCAAACCAGCCCGCGAAAGTTCTATAACTTCAATTCCTGCGCCAGAATCCCCATGTCCTTGTCGCCGCGGCCGGAGAGGTTCACCACCAGTATGTCACGGGGGCTATAAGTGGTGGCAATGCGCAGCGCTTCAGCCACCGCGTGGGCACTTTCGAGCGCTGGCAGGATTCCCTCCGTCCGCGCCAGCTTCACCACCGCTTCCAGCGCTGCCGCATCGTCCTGCGCCACGTACTCCGCCCGGCCCGAGTCATGCAACGCCGCGTGCTCCGGCCCGATGGAGGCATAATCCAGCCCCGCCGAAACGGAATGCGTCAGCGCGATCTGTCCGTCCTCGTCCTGGAGCACATAGGAATAGGTGCCCTGCAGCACACCGGGCACACCGCCGCGGAAACGAGCCGCGTGCTCGCCGAGCGCGGTGCCGCGTCCGCCGGCCTCCACGCCGATCAACCGCACCTGGCGGTCGGGAATGAACTCGTAGAAGGCGCCGATTGCATTGGATCCGCCGCCCACGCAGGCGACGACCGCCGTGGGCAGACGGCCTTCCTTCTCCTGTAACTGCTCCTTCATCTCCTTGCTGATCACGCGCTGAAAGTCGCGCACCATCGTCGGGTACGGATGCGCGCCCAGAGCGCTGCCCAGCAGATAGTAGGTGGTGCGGACGTTGGTCACCCAGTCGCGCATGGCCTCGCTGATGGCGTCCTTCAGCGTCTTCGAGCCGGAACTGACGCCGCGCACCTCCGCGCCCAGCAGCCGCATGCGCAGCACATTCAGCTCCTGCCGCGCCATGTCCACATCGCCCATGTAGACGACGCACTCCAGGCCCAGCAGCGCGCAGACGGTGGCCGTCGCCACGCCGTGCTGTCCGGCGCCGGTCTCGGCGATGATGCGCTTTTTGCCCATGCGCTTCGCCAGCAGACCCTGGCCGAGCGCGTTGTTGATCTTATGGGCGCCGGTGTGGAGCAGGTCTTCGCGCTTGAGGTAAATCTTCGCTCCGCCCAGCGCTTCCGTCAGCCGCTTGGCAAAGTAGAGCGGTGTGGGCCGTCCGGCGTAGTCATGGAGCAGCGCCGCCAACTCCGCCTGGAAGGCCGCGTCGGCCTTGGCCACCTCGTACTCATGCTCCAACTCGACCAGCGCCGCCACCAGCGTCTCCGGCACATACCTGCCGCCGTAGACGCCGAAGCGCCCGGGACGCGACTCCGAGGGAGTTGCCGGAAGAATTACCGATGCCATTTGGTTCTCCTGCTGTTGCGCCCGAAAAATGGGGAACTATTTAGTGTACAAGGAGGGTAGTCGCAGACCCGTTACTTGCGCTCCGCCGCCCGCGCAGCGGCGATGAAGGCTCGCACCTTCGCAGGGTCTTTCCGCCCTGGCGCGGACTCGACGCCGGAGACGGCATCCACACCCCATGACCGTAACGTGGCGATCGCTTCGGCCACGTTGGCCGGCGTAAGTCCCCCGGCGGCAATGAGCTTGCACCGGTGGGTGTCGCGGAAGATGGTTCTGGCGGC
>JAJZAL010000258.1 GCA_021799405.1 Acidobacteriota bacterium | reverse complement strand
ATGGCCGCCGGCGTCGCACTAGGGGAGGAGCACTGGAAACCGGAGACCTTTTCGCTGCATTCACTGGCCGGAACGGCAATGAAGCTGAACGTGCGCGGCGCGCTGCACCTGAATGCACTGGAAATCATCTTCGTGTTCCTGTTCGTCGACTTGTTCGACAACATCGGAACGCTGGTTGCGGTTACGGACCGCGCGGGGCTGATTGCCGAAGATCATTCGATTCCGCGGTTGAGCCGGATCTTCTTTGCCGATGCGAGCAGCACGGTCGTGGGCGCGCTGATGGGCACAAGCACGGTGACGAGCTACATCGAGTCCGGCGCGGGCGTGGCTGCGGGCGGACGCACGGGCATCACAGCAATTGTGACTGGGCTGCTGTTTGTGCTGGCACTGTTTGCAGCTCCACTGGCCGGCCCGATTCCTGATTTTGCAACTTCGCCGGCGCTGGTCCTGGTCGGCGTGTTGATGCTCGGCGGCGTGGCCAAGATCGAGTGGAGCGATCCGGCAATTGCGGTGCCCGCGTTTCTTACGCTGGTCGCGATTCCACTGACCTACTCCATTGCCACGGGCCTCAGCTTTGGCATGATTGCCTTTGCCTCACTGGAAGTGCTCACCGGGAAAGCCCAGCGCAAGCACTGGATGCTGTACCTTCTGGCAGTGCTATTTGTGCTGCGGTTTGTTTACCTGGCGCAGGGTTAGAGCGAATTTGCCGTAGGTGAATCCCGGAGTGAAAAAGCCATGCGCGGCCTTTCCGTCAAGAAAGGCCGCACCTGTAAGAGCTCGGCGGGACATCACAACAGCGAATTCGCTCCAGCAGAGCCGATTTCCGGTCGGAGCCCATCTGTAACTGAAATGATTTTATTTTTGCCGCAATGCGTTACTTCTTTTTGCCGCGGCGCATGTCGTCCATGAGGATGATGGCCTCGGCGATTTCCCGAAGGGGCTTGCGCCGCTGGCGGCTCTGCTTTTGCAGGGCAAGGTAGGCTGCTTCTTCATCTACGTTCAGCTCGCGCTGCAGGATGCCCTTCGCGCGCTCCATGAGCTTGCGGGTTTCCAACTGGTTGGCGAGCTGCAGCTTTTCGAATTCCATGCGGGCCAGTTCGACCTCGGCGCCCACGAGGTAGCCGAGCAGTGTGACAAGCCGAATCTGGCGCTGGCTGTGAAAGTGCGGTTCGCGATGCTGCGTATTGATGACGCCGACGAGTTTGCCCCGGCAGAGAATGGGCACAGAGAGGAATGCTTCGTAGCGATCCTCCGGCAGATTGGCGAAGCGCTCAAAGCGAGGGTCTTTGGGGGCATTGGCCGGAATTGCAACGTGCTGTTTGTGAGTCGCAACCCAGCCGGTGATTCCCTTACCCAGAGGAATCGTCACCTGGTCGATGAGATCGGAGTGCGGATTTCTCGACGCGCGCAGCACGAGCTGATTGTGGTCGAGGACGTAGATGAAGCAGGAGTCGCAGCGCATCGTATCGCTGACCAGCTCAATGATGCGCTCGAGCACAACGTGCAGGGGATCGGTCGCGGCGATGCGGCTGCCGATTTCATGCAAAAGATCAATGTCGCTGATAGCTTCTTCCTGCTCTTCCTGCCTGATTTCCACGGCCAAAGGGGGCTCCTGCTCCAACGAAAAATTCTGGCACGACAACCGATGAAGAAAAGATAAGGATCAAATGTGATTCAGGCAAGGACACAGTGAGAGACCAACCATCTTTTCCTCTTGAGGTTTCAGGTATTTACCTGTTTTCAAGCGTTTAGAAGAGACAGCAAGGCCTTTGGCTTCAGGAAGCTGGCAGCATCGGAGGGTGAAAGCCCAAGGGGGGAGCTACGCCAGTGGCGCTGCGTCCGATTTTTCCCGAGCGCCGCGCCAGTAAAGCAACAGGCCAATACAGATCGAAGCCACAGTTCCGATCAGGAGCTTGAGCTCGAAGTCGAATTTGTTGGCCGAGTCCCCGGGCGGAATCAGCGACACGGCAATCCCCAGCAAGACCACCAGAAAGCCCAGGCTGCCAGCTATCCACACACCCACTCGCCCACCGGGCACGACCACTGCGTGTGCGTTCGAAACACGATCGGGACGGCGCGCCAGGCGGATGACAGCAGCAAACATGTACAGAAACGGGATGAAATAGAGAATGATGCCGGCGTCGACGAGGAACTGATAGGCGCCGCGCGTGGTGTCGTTGATCTGGCTGATGAGCAGAATCGCTCCTGAGAGCGCACCTTGGACCAAAATGGATACCCAGGGCGTCTTCCAGCGCGGATGAATCCTGCCGAACGCCTTTGGCAGATAGCGATCAATGCCCACCACAAACGGAACGCGCGAAATGCCGGCGACCGTGGTGCCGACGCCTCCGGCATTGCCAACCGTGACCAGCAAGGCCGCCAGAATACCGACAAAACCAACCTTGAGGATGGTTGAGCCGATGGAAATGGCGTCAAAGACGCCGCTCTGCGGATCGATGCTGGGAGCCTTCGCCAAAGCCAGCACAGAGAAAGTGCCCGCGATGTAGATGATGGCGATCAGCGCTCCGGCTCCGTAGACGGCGCGAGGCAAGGTGCGCTGCGGGTCGCGGACCTCCTCGCTCATGGCGGAAACCAGCTCCAGCCCGGTAAAAGCGAATGCGATCTGGGACCAGAAATTGACTGTATTCCAGTCCCAGGCAGGCAGCATGTTATGCCACGTAAAGTGAGTGACCGACCCGTACCGCAGCGTAACGATGAGCGCAACGACGGCCAGGATCGCCAGCGGCAAAACGGTGCCGACGCCCCCGGCATTCTGCAGCCACTTCCCAATGTTGAGGCCCACGATGTTCAGGACGACGGCAACAACGAGCAATCCGACCGAAACCGAGAGCAGGAAGCCGCGGTTCTGAGAAAGCGCCTCTCCATGGGCGCCAAACATGTATGCAGACATGGAGGCACTCGCCAGCAGGAGCCCTGGGAAATAGAAGATGGTGTAAATCCAGTAAGTCCAACCCGCAATGAAGCCGTGAAAATCGCCAAACGCTTCCTTGGCCCACACGTAGAGACCGCCCTCTTTGGGAAAGCGCGAAGACAGTTCATTGATAACGAGCGCACCCGGAACAAAGAAAAGCAGCGCGGCAAGCACCCACAGGCTGATGGACGAGGTGCCGTTGCGACCCGCAGCCGCAATCCATCGCGGGCCGAGGACGGCGGCGATGTTAAAGAGCAGAACATCCCAGAAGCCCATGGATTTGCGGAGCTGGGAACCGGCTTCGGTTTCAGAGGCGGGCGTCATGGCTGGGTCAACGATAGATCATACCGCCTGGTTGGCTCACGCTTCTCTGAAAGACGCATCTTCTACAACGATTGTGGCGCGCTGACCGGTCCGCCTGCGCTGAGGCTCCGGCGCGACAGCCTCCGCATGTATTCGAACGCTCTCAGTTGTCAATGGATTTGATCTGGCTTGCCGAGCCGTAACCCTCGCAATGAGGGCGAAGTATGGTGGAGGCGGCGGGAGTCGAGCTTTTCCACAGGCCATGGAATCTGTAACTTACAGATTCTATGAAGTGACGAACCGGACCAAAGTGCCACAATGCCGGATTGATCGTACACGTATCGTACACGGACGACGGGCGGGGATCCCGCCGCCTCCCGCATGATACTCATAACACGCAGGCTGCATCATCACAGGATTTCTCCCGGTTTGATGACTTTCGCAGTGAGTGCTTTTTGCGGGAAATCCTTGAGATTCAACGTGACGAGAAAATCTGCGTCGCCGGTTTCCGCGCACTGGCAAATGGGATCGTCGTTCGGATCGGGGGATAGGGACTGATGGATCCGAACCTCAATCTTCTCCGCCCGTTCACGAATCAGGTTGATGACGGCTCCGATAACGTGTGGGCGAACGCGCAAGCGCCGTAAAACGTGCTTATATTCCGCCAGAATTTCTTCGGAGTAAAGCCACAGTAAGGTGTCCTCTTCTGCCCATGTGTGGAGTAGGTCGGCGCTCGGATTCCGCCCTTTCCGATAGGGCTCTCGGAACCCAGAGATGCCTGCGACCAGGACGCTCGTATCTATGACGACACGCCTCTTTGTCCTCTTAGCTTTCGGCGTCAACAGTGATCTCCGGAATGCGGCGTTCCCGCCTGTACGCGCGAACGGTCTTAAGAATCTCCTCTTCGGAGATGTCGCCCAAATCCTTTGCGGCGTCTGACAATCTCGCCAGAAACTCCTTCTTCCATCCGGGATGCTTCCGCCCACGAGGAAGATCGCGGTACAACTCTGCCCTTCCCATGTTCTGCTCAATCTGCTCTTCCATGGAACGGAGGGGGACGCCGAGTTTTATCGGCTCCTCGTTTGCGGAAAAACGACAGGTGAAGACGACGTACTCTGAATTGGCTTTCTTTAGCTGCTTCTGTGATGCCTGAAAAGCCTCGACGAGTTTGGTCAAAACATTCGTTCCAGTTCCGAGTGACTCCTTGAGGCAAAGGGCTACCTTCGCCGTGAGGAGGGTATTGGCATCAAACAAATAAGCCCCCTCTACACGCTTCGGCTTTAGTACGCCGAATTGAACAAGGTTTTGCAGGTCCTTCGGCTGCACCTTCAGTACGGCGCTGGCTTGCTTAAGTTTCAAGGTTGCTCCAACCATGATCCTCTCCCCCCCCCTAATTACACTCTAAATATTAGACGGCAATTAAGAAGAGGTCAAGAAATGCGCCAAACATGAGTTCGATTGCGTCCCTTCCGCGCTGGTTCACAGCTTTTTCACTGAATCCGAAAATGAATGCAGCATGATTTGAGATGGCCCATAGTACCCGTATCGGCATGATCGCCTCACAGATGGAACGTCAAGCTTTGAGCATGGAATCACGGAAAATCCGCAAATAGTTCCTTCGGCGATACCGACAGTGCCTTCGCCAACTTGACTATATTCTCCAACCCGATGTTCCTCTCGCCGCGCTCCACACCACCGACGTAGTTTCGATGCAGATCCGCCCGCTCCGCCAACTCTTCCTGCGAATAGCCCCGCTCTTCACGGAACCTGCGTAACGTGGAGCCGAAGCGGGATTTGACCGAACGAGAGGCCACTTTCCCATGCTTGAGCGATGACCACTATGAGTCTACACACGATGAGTGGTATGTTTACGGGCAGATCTTCGAATAGGCGGCTCCACCGCCGCCAAAGGAAATCCACAATAATGCCGGAATATTCACCGGAGTTCGCGTGATCACAGCCATTGGTTATGCGAATCTAAGAAACCATGAGGTTGTGGTTCATGGAGCAAAACTACGTCGAATGTCCGGAGCTTTCAGGGAAAACCATCCAGACGCTCCGTATATATAAGGACACAGGGGATGGGACCGACTTGCACATTGAGTTGACCGACGGCACCAGTTTCACCTGCTCGCTCTCGCATCTTCCAACCATTAAGGCGTCGTTATACAAAGGCGGCGTCGGAACCCCGGAGACCATCCGGGACTATGACGTGTAGGAGCTTTCTAACCCAGTCTGGACAGTCGTTATTCCTATCATGCATAACGGTCTCCCTAGAATTCATTGGACTCGGCGCTAAAAGCGGGTCTACGTTTTCGGCATAACGCGGCCTGAGATGGGCTGCGGGAGGTGCCGATGAACCCCATTTCCTCTTCTACCGCGCACTGTTGCCATCGTTGGCTCAGGTGGCTGCGCCGAATCCGCGAATCCGTCACGCTTTTCTCTCTGCTCGTCTTGTTCCCGACCTTGGCGGCTGCCCAAACCGCCTCGCCGTTTGATACGGGATTCAATGCCCTGCAAAACCTCTTCACAGGAACGATTGCCCGAGTGGCCAGCCTGATCGCCATTGTGATTGGCGGCTATAGTTTCGCTCACGGAGAGCCCGGTGCGAAGCGCACACTGGCGGGCGTAGTGGCTGGAACGGGCATCGCCGTACTCGCCGCCAACGTACTGAGCTGGCTTTGGGGAGTTTGACGGAGAGCCACGCCGGAGTGAAATCATTCCCAACCAAGTTCTCGATATACAGGGATTTGCCATGCAATCGAACACAACAAACCGCCGACGGAACCGGGTTTACAAGAGCCTGCATAAACCCCTTACGTATCTTGGGGTGGAGCGGACACTGTTTTTCTTGGTCTGCGTGACGGCAGTGGGGGCCTTCAATCTCTTCAATAGCTTGCTGGCTGGAATGATGGTCTTCCTGGCCGGATTTGCCTTCGGCCATTGGGTTACGAATGCCGATCCGGCATTCTTGAAGATTCTCGGCCGATCCGAGCGATACAAGACCCGGTACGACCCGGTTAAACGCTCGTGTCCTTATGTGGAGGTGCGATGATGCTGCGGCTGAACAAGATCATCAAGCCGTGGAAAGATGCCGCAGCTTTCGGCGACCACATCAACCTCTACGGTTTCTGGAATGAAACGGCCTTCCTTACCAAGAGCGGCGATCTCGGGATGGTGTTGCGCGTGACAGGTGTGGACTACGAAAGTCTCGATTATGGGGAGCAGGAATACGCAGTAAAGCGTCTCGAAGCAGCACTCAAGAACTTCGGCCCTGGATTCCATGTCTACCAGTACCTATTCAAAACAAACCATCCGGAGATCCCCTTTGCCGATTATGACGACGAAATCGTGCAGACGGGACAGAAACGCCGCCGGGAGCATTTTCAGGAGAGGGCAGAGCGGCTGTTCGAGAATGAGATTTACTACGCGTTTGTCCTCGAAGGCGCTCGCTCGAAGACCGGTATCGGCGTTGGACTTCAGCGTTTGCTCCATGATCCGGCTGGCGGGCTGGATGAACTCAAAGCGCAGTTCTCGAACCACCGCATGAAGGTTCTGTTGCGGTCGCAGATTGCTCGTGACCTTGCTCGACTGGAACAGTGCGTCCAGGCATTCACGCGCCAGCTCTCTGACTTTGTTCGGATCGAAGTGCTGGACTCGAAAGGCCAGTTCCGCTTCTTCCGGCGGCTCTTGAATTACGATGACTGGCGAATTGCCGGAGAGCCGAAGCATCCGCAGTTCCTTCACGATCAGATCGTCAATTCCCAACTCGACCCGGAACGCGATCACCTTCGCGTCGGCGACGACTACGTTCGCATCCTGACGATGAAGGAGGCGATAGGCGAGACACGCCCTCTGGCACTCGATGCGTTGCTAAAGATCCCCGCGAACTTCATCGCGGTTTCCGAATGGATGCCGCTGCCGCCCGCTT
>JAJZAL010000038.1 GCA_021799405.1 Acidobacteriota bacterium | reverse complement strand
GTGGCCCTTGCAAGGCCGCGCCGCTTTATATTTCCGCCTTGACCAGTCCGCTTTAAAACAGGTTCCAGAGGGACTGGTTGTAGACGGCGTGGTGGAACTGCACTTCGGAGCCTTTGACGATGGTTCCCAGCTCGCGCGGGGAGCGGTTGGCCGCGGCTTGTTTCAGGTCGGCGTACCGGCCCTTTACATCCTCGCCCAGAATCTCGGCAATCCACTTCGAACTTTTGAAGTCGTCGATCGCCTGCTGGATGTTGTCAGGCAGGTAGCGGCCGCCGGCGCGCAGGTTGTTGTCCTTCGAGATCGATCCGTCAACGCCGGTCTTGAAGATGCCGTAAAGCGCCAGGTAGGGATTGGCGTCCGGAGCCACCGCGCGCACCTCGGTGCGCATCGAGCGCGAGTTGCCGATGGGCACGCGCACCATGGCTCCGCGGTCCACTGCCGAAGCGCGAATCTGGTTCGGCGCCTCAAAGTGCGGATCCAGACGGCGATAGGCGTTCACGCTGGAGTTGAAGATCAGGCAGAGATCCAGAGCGTGGCTCAGGATACGGTCCAGGAAGTCCCAGCCGAACTTGGAAAGCTGTTCCTCGCCCTTCTCATCCCAGAAGAGGTTGGTCTTGCCCTTGGAAACCGAGACATTGGTGTGCATGCCGCTGCCGTTCACTCCGACGACCGGCTTGGGCAGGAAGCTGGCGGTGTAGCCCATGTTGTTGGCGATCTGGCGGCAGAGTAGCTTGTAGAGCTGGATCTGGTCCGCGGCGGCGACTGCTTCGGCGTAGCCGAAGTTGATCTCAAACTGGCTGGGCGCAACCTCGGGGTGGTCCTTCTCGTTCTGGAAGCCCATGGCGCGCTGTACTTCAGCCGCTGTGTCGATGAACTGACGCAGGGGATCGAGGGGCAATACATGATAGTAGCCGCCGGAGTTGATGAACTCAAACTTGCCGGTCTCGTGGTACCGGCGCTCGGCATCCTTGCCTGCAAAGAGGAAGCCCTCGATTTCGGTGGCGGCATTCAGGGTGTATTGCTTTTCCTTGAAGAGCTTTTCGGAGTAGTTCTTGAGGACGCCGCGCAGGTCACCGGAGTACTGGCTGCCGTCCTTGTCGATGACGTCGCCGAAGACCAGCACCTTGCCGTTGCCGAAGACGTCGGCGGGCACCCAGTAAAAGGCGCTCCAGTCGATGCCCAGGCGCAGGTCGCTCTCTTTCTGCGCGGTAAAGCCGCGGATCGACGAGCCGTCGAAGGTCAGATTCTCATACGAGCCGAGCAGAAACTTCTTGTCGTAATCGAGCAGGTGCAGACGGCCTTCCAGGTCGCTGAACAGCACGGTTACAGCTTTGATGCGTTTTTCGTCGGTCAAATACTTCAGCCGCTTCTCGCGGATTTCGTCACTTGCGATACGGTTGGCGCGGTCTTTCTTTGCCTGCAGGTTGAGCTCTTCCAGCTCCTCGTAGGAAAGAGCAAGGAAATTGCGATACTCGGTAGACATGGATCTCCTTTTTTGGCGGGAGTCAGTACAGCCCCGGGGTTCGATGGCGGGTGCTTAGGAACTCTAAAATAGGGTAACCTGCCCGCCCCCCGGGCGCATAACGAAATTACCAGAGATGGCGCACTGTACTGTGGAAGACTCGGCCGGAAGGCCCGGATTTCGGGCTCGGCCCAGGCGTCCAGCTCAGGTGCTGTACTCTGGATTGCGCAGGAGTTTCCAACGATGATGCGCAAGCTGCTCCGCCTTACGGCTCCGCTGCTGACCTTGCTCTGCCTCGGCTTGGGGCTCGCTCCGGCATTGGCGCAAAGGGTGCCCATCCAAATTCTGGCTGACCTGACTGACGCGCCACGCAAGCTTTATCATGCCGAAATCGATCTGCCGGTGACGCCCGGGTCGCTCGACCTGATCACTCCGGAGTGGATTCCGGGCACGCATATGCCTGCCGGCCCGGCAAATGAGATTACCGGCGTCGTCTTCACCGCCAACGGCAAGACCCTGCCGTGGCGGCGCGACGATGTAGATCTCTACGAGTTCCACGTGACCATACCCCAGGGCGTAACCACGTTGCACGCCCACCTGGACTGCATCGTAACCTCACGCGTTTCACAAAAGCTGGCGGTGCTGGAGTGGGAGAAACTACTGCTCTATCCCGCCCATATTCCGGTGCGCGAGATTCCCATTCAGCCCTCGTTGAAGGTGCCGGCCGGCTGGGGCATCGGCACGGCGCTGGCGCCGGTCAGCAGCGGCCCGTACCCCATACCCGCCGCCGGCAGCACGACGCGCTTTGCCGTCACCAATGTGGAGCAGCTTGAGGACTCGCCGGTCCTGACGGGCCAGTATTTCCATGAGTTTGCGCTCGCGCCTGAAATCACGCCCAAGCACTACATCGACGTGGTTTCGGACTACCCGGGGGACTCGAACCTGCGGCCTACGGTACTGGCTGAACTGAGCAACCTGGTCCGCGAGGCAACCGCGCTTTATGGCTGCCATCATTATCACGAGTACCACTTTTTGCTGACGCTTTCGAATGTCGCAGGCGGCGAGGGACTGGAGCACGGCCAGTCGTCAGACAACGGTGTGGGCGAGAAGGGCTTTGCCGACAAGGCCCACGTATTGCGCAACGCAGACCTGCTGCCCCACGAGTTCACGCATTCGTGGAACGGGAAATATCGCAGGCCGGCGGGACTCTATCAGCCGACTTTTGCAACACCTGAGCGGGGAAATCTGCTGTGGGTGTACGAGGGCATGACGCAATATCTCGGTAATGTGCTGGCCGCGCGCGCCGGCCTGGAGACGCAGGCGCAATACCGCGACAAGCTTGCGCTCTCTGCCGCCAATTTGGACTACCGGCCAGGCCGCGAGTGGCGCCCGACTGAGGACACAGCCATCGCCGCCAGCATCCTGCGCGGTCTCAATCCCGCCTGGTCCAACTGGCGGCGCGGCCAAGACTACTACCAGGAGGGCGAATTGCTGTGGCTCGATGCCGATACGCTGATCCGCAAGCTGACCGGAAATAAGAAATCGCTCGACGATTTTGAAAGGATCTTCCTGGGCAAGGGCGGCAATACCGGGCCCCTGATCGTGACCTATAACTTTGATGAGTTGGTGCGGGACCTGAACGAGGTCGTGCCGTACGACTGGGCGGCGTTCCTGCAGGATCGTATCGACAGGATTAACCCTCATGCCGATCTGGCCGGCATCGAGCAGGGGGGATACAAGCTGGTCTATCAGGATCAGCCCAGCGCCACTGAGCGCGTCATGGGATCAGCGGGGGGATCCGCGGGCCAGTGGGCGGACTTCTGGTTTTCCGTGGGCTTGCGGCTGAGCCACGACGGCACGATCGCAGACGTGCGCTGGAACGGCCCGGCGGATAAGGCGATGCTGGCTCCGGGCGAGAAGATCATGGCCGTGAATGGGCTCATCTACTCCGCCGATGCGATGCGCGAGGCAATCAGCGCGGCGAAAGGGAACAGCGAGCCGATTCACCTGATCGTGCAGGCGGATTCTTATGTCCATACGACAGACATTGACTACCACGACGGCATGCGCTATCCCGTGCTCGAACGCGCGAAAGGAACGCCGGACTATCTGGACGATATTGCCAGGCCGCTGGCACAGCATGAGACGCCGAGTGGGGCGAAGCAGGAAGAGCAGCCGCGCTGAACGCAACCTGGCCGCGGTTGTGCAGTACTCTGTTTCTTCAGGAGAATGCGGGAATACGATGCATAAGAAGGGCTGTTTTTCTATTGTTGCACTGGTAGTTATTTTTCTGACTCTTGGCGCTACCAGCGCACGGAGGGCAGTTTCCCAGACGTCCGGCGAGGACTTCGTCCGCTCTCACTACACCAAGTACGAGTACCGCATCCCGATGCGCGATGGCGTGCACCTGTTTACCGCGGTGTACGTGCCCAAGCCATCGGCCTTTCCTGAGGATCACGGGCCGTATCCCTTTCTTATGGAGCGCACGCCCTATAGCGTGGCTCCCTACGGTGAGGATCAGTATCCGGCGCATCTCGGTCCCTCCGATGAGTTTGAGAAGTCCGGCTATATCTTCGTCTACCAGGATGTGCGCGGACGGTGGATGAGTGAGGGCACATTTGTGGAGATGCGTCCTCACATCGACGTCAAAAAATCCCCGAAAGATGTGGACGAATCGTCGGATACCGATGACACCATCGCGTTTCTGCTCAAGCATGTGTCCAATAACAACGGCAAGGTGGGCATTTGGGGCATCTCCTACCCGGGGTTCTACACCTCGGCGTCGATCATTGACTCGCCGCCGGCGCTGGTCGCTGCCAGCCCGCAGGCGCCCATGACCGATCTCTTTCGCGGAGATGACTCCTACCACGGCGGCGCTTTTATGCTTTCGGCGGGCTTTGGCTTTTATGCACCCTTCTTTTATCCGCAAAACAATCCGGTGCTGCCCCATCCAGGAGCTCCGTTCAGTTTTGGCACGCCCGACAGCTACGAGTTCTATCTGAAGGCCGGCAACGTGGCCAACCTGGATTCATACCTGACGCGCCCGAATTGGCTTTGGGATGACCAATGGAAGCACGACACCTATGACTCGTACTGGCAGTCGCGCGACCTCTCGCGCCACATGAAGAACGTGCGCTGCGCGGTGCTCGTGGTGGGCGGCTGGTTTGACGCAGAGGATCTGAAAGGCCCATACCGCACCTTTTACGCCATCCACAAATTCAATCCCACGACGCCGATCACGCTGGTCGAGGGTCCATGGGTGCACGGCGGCTGGGCGCGCAGCGATGGCAGCCACCTGGGCGATGTGCAGTTCAACGCCAAGACCGCCGACTACTTCCGCACCTACATCCAATTTCCATTTTTCGAGCATTATCTGAAGGGCAAAGGCGAGGCATTGCCCAGGGCCATCGTTTTTCAAACAGGCACGAACGTCTGGCGCAGATACGACGCATGGCCGCCCAAGGCCGCCACGCCGAAGATGCTCTATTTCCACGCCGACGGCAAACTCAGCTTCGATCCGCCGGCCAAAGCCAGGAGCGAAGACGAATACGTAAGCGATCCCAACCATCCCGTGCCCTTCGTGGGCTATACAACCAATACGGTGCCGCAGCGCTACATGGTGGACGACCAGCGCTTTGCCCGCTACCGGCCCGATGTGGTGGTTTATGAGACCGAGCCGCTCAAGGAAGACGTCACGATCGCTGGTCCCATCTCGCCGAGGCTGAAGGTGGCAAGTTCCGGCACCGACTCCGACTTTGACGTGAAGCTGATCGACGTCTATCCGAACGACTATGTCAATTCCAGCTCTGGCGGCGAGTCCGGCAAGCGGATTCTGGGAGTGCCTCCGCTGCTGATGGGTGGCTATGAGCAACTGCTGCGCGGCGAGCCCTTCCGCGCCAAGTTCCGCAACAGCCTGGAGAAGCCCCAGCCGCTTACGCCCGGGAAGATCACCGAGATCGATTTCAATATGCCCGATCTTTATCACACCTTCCGCCGCGGGCATCGCATCATGGTGCAGGTGCAAAGCTCCTGGTTCCCGCTTACGGACCGCAATCCGCAGATCTTCACAGACATTCCGTACGCCAAACCGGGCGATTTCCGGGAAGCGACCGAGCAGATCTTCCACCAGAAGGGTGCGGCCTCGGGCGTGCGGGTGATGGTGCTGCCGCAGCCATAACAACAGACCAGCGAGATTGTGGCGCCGGCACGCGAATCCCTGCGGGACTTTCGGACTGCAGCTGTGCTCGATGCCGGCTGGCGGGAATCAGTGCGCCGGATTCAATGATTCGCTGATCGCGTGCCGCTGCCGGAGACGAACCACGTTCGCAGCACGCGGAGTTCAGAAGCCCAACTGGATGCGCGTCATCGCCACCCGCTCGCTATGTATGCGGGGAATATTGCCCGCGGCCATGTGAAACGACGTGTATTCGTAGTCCACGATTAATTTTGTGTGCCGGTTCATGTGCCAGTTCATGCCGACGGCCGATTCGCTGGCCCTCTTGGCAGAACTGGCTGGAGACGCGAAGTTCGGAAACGCATTTGCGTCAAAATCCAGCCCACTGTGCCGGACGGCGAGTTCCCAGGCTCCCCAATGATGCAGATCTTCGGCAGGCGCGAAGTCGTGTCTGGGCCGAAAATCGCTGTACGTGTTATTTTCTCCCGTGAGCATGACGGAGCCGGCAAGCTCCCAGCCGTGGTGGGAGAGGTATTGATGAACGCCACCGGCGGAGAGGGTCGCGCCGGAGACAACATACTCGGCGAGCACTCCCACCGGTCCGAAGAAGTAGCTTGCCTGTGGTGATACGCGCTTATGCATGCCGTCCGCGATGGTGCCGGCAGCGTAATGAAAGAGGATCTCCTGTCCGATTGTCCTGAAGACGGGAGGATCGCCGAAATGATGACCCGCGGAGGCGGCAACGCCCACGCCTAACGGTTGCAGCGAGGTGATCCCGGCTCCGGTGAACGGTTCGACGAAGACACGGGCGACACCCTCATTTGTGCCGTGCCACTCGAAGTTGGCATTTGCGCCGTCTTCCGTACCGCTGAAATAGCCAAGCTCGTAGGTGATCGCATCGCCGAGGAACGAGCCTTCAAACTGCGACCCCAGATCGCGAAGGGGCAGCAGATCGGAGGCCATGGAGCGTTCGGCGAAGGTCAGGTCCCGATCCGGACGCAGCACCTCGATGCCGATTGGCGTCTTGAATTTTCCCAGGCGTAAATTTCCGAAGGGCAGTGAGGTAGATTCGGCGTAGACTTCCTGGATGACCGTATTGCCTTCGCCAAAGTCGGGCATAAAGCGGAAGTACATCTGGTCCGCGAGGGTGCCTTCGACCAGCGGGCGGACACGGCGGAAGAGAAGTTGATCATGCTGAAGGCCATTCAGGTTGGCGGCGAAAAGACGTCCATCCGCCTGGAGATAACCCTGGACCTTGACCTGGCTTGATCCCTCGCGGTTGGAGATCAGCATACCGTTGCTCCTGAAGGCCACCCGCGGAAAATTCTGATCAGCCGCCTCCACCAGAGCGCCATCTCCGGGAATGTGTTCCCATGCCTTTTGGCAGTCGATAGACCGCGCACAGAGGCAGCACACAATCAGTAGATAGGCCGGCATCCCACGACGGATGCAGTGGAAGCACATCTTTCGTCTCCTCGTCGGCCCCTGGCCCGTCGCCACGCTGGCAATCCGCAGTCGAAAAGCTGCTTTCATTTTAGTCCCTATGTGTTGTTTCGGCTTCGTGTGTTTCGACCGCAGCCTCTTCAGGCGCGCCTCCCCGGGCGCTGGCCGCGGTGGTGCCGTCTTTGGCCCGCGGTCTGCGCTTGCGGCGCAGCCTGGAAGCGAGCGCATCGGTCAGGAAGCCTGCGAGCATCGCCACCAGCACCGCTCCCCCTCCGTACGCCCACGGCCGGTTGGAGGCGAGGCTGGCCATATACGCAGGGAACCCAACCTCGACGAACCGAAGGGTAGCGGCAGAACGCGCGATCACACACATTCCCCGGCAGGCGTACACCTCGACTTGATAGTCGCCGGGTGGCGCCATCCTCGGCCACTCAAAGTCGAGAGCATAGGCGGTCTTCGAACCGCTGGCGGTGAGGTTTACAGAGTGCGGACGAACGCAATAACATCCCTCGCGCTCCTTGAGGTGGAAGAAGTCGCCCTGCAGGAGCTTTGCATATTCGGGATCCGGTTGCATATCGCGGTCACCGCTTTGCCGCGTGCCTTCGGTCAGGCTGCATTTGCACCGGCAGAGACAATGGATCCGCTTCATGATCGCGGATTCATCCAGCCGGTATTCATCCAGCGATGCGCGATCGAGCATCGTGCTGGCATCGCCGGAAGCGAAGCTGAGGAAGACCGAGGGTGCCTGCTTGATATGGATTCGGTCGACATTCAGCCAGATGGGTCCTACGCGTCCTTTGCGATTGAAGAACTCATCCTTCCGGTCACCCCGGATCACGACCAGAACGCCTGCGCCATCCGGCGCCGTACCTTCAATGCGGACATGGGAACCGTCATAAAATGCGCCCATCTCGATTGTTTCGGGAATGAGCTTAGGCGGCGGCATCTCGGCCGGAGCATGATCCGCCGGCGCAGTTGGGAGGGCGATGGCCGAAGCCCCGAAGCATACGGCAAGGGCCAGCGCTCTGAGCAACCAGCCGCGCCACAGGCACTCCCTGTAGAATTTGACAGCACTTACCCCATCAAACACCTCCCGAAGTGCAGGACTGCGCCGGCGCCAACATGCTGAATCGGTGGCAGGCAATGAATGGCTGCGATTTCAGAGATCGGTATGGACGGCGTAATCACAAGAGCGACGACGATCTTGAGCATGACTGCGAGCGCCAGAATGCCCAGCAGAATCATGAGTTGCTCGCCGCGCAACAGGCGGCTCATGCGCGCTCCGATCTGAGCGCCAACGGTAGATCCCACGGCCACAATCATCGCCAGGACCAGGTCAACGGTACGATTGGAGCCGGCCTGCATGAATGTGGCGCCGGCGCAGGTGAACAGCGCCTGGAAGAGGCTCGTGCCCACCGCGACGTGGGCGGGCATGCTGAGCAGGTAGACCATCATCGGCACCAGAATGAAGCCGCCGGCCACCCCCATCACGGCAGTCAGAAGGCCGACCAGAAAGCAGAGAATGAAGGGCACGAACACCGAGTGGCGAACGCCGGAGTGAGGGAATTCCATCTGAGCGGGAAGGTTTGACAGCAGGCCACGGCTGCGCGAGCGTCCACGCCGCGGATTGGCCATCTGTCCCTGGCGCATCTTACGCCAGCTATCGCGAACGATGTAACCTCCGACAAAGCCAAGCATAAGGATATAAGTAATCTCAATCGCAAAATCCGCATTGCCCATGCTCCGCAGGATGCGGACGAAATGGACGCCGACGCCGGAACCGGCCAGCCCTCCAGAGAGCAGGATCGTGCCCATGCGGAGATCAACATTGCGCAGCCGGAAGTGAGCCGCCATACCCGAGGATGACGTCGCCACAATGGCGTTTGTACCCGAGGCCGCAGCGACTGTAGGGGGCACGCCGATCATCATCAGGATCGGCGTGAGGAGAAATCCGCCGCCGACGCCGAGCAGTCCCGACAGCAGTCCAATCACCACGCCGATCGCAATCACGACGGCAAAGTTGGTGGTGATTCCGGCAATGGGCAGAAGAATCGGCATCAACCCGCCTCCTCGTGATAAATTTTTGCGGCCCCGATCATGACGCCATGACCTCCTTTTTCCCCGAAGATGGGCCGGACATTTGAAATGCGTAGTTGCCCTCGAGAAACTGCTGCACATACCAGCCCGCGGCTTCGTTGCCTGTCATGTACATGTCCAGCTGGCTGCTGCAGGCCATCAGCCGGCCAAGGATGTTGAGATTGGCTTCTGTCTGCGCAGCGGGCGCTTTTTTAAACCATGCGTTGACCAGGTCGCCGCGGCGGTCAACTCGGAAGCCGTAATGCGCCAGGCAATTCTCAATAAAGCAGGCGCGGAGATTACGCCGCCGCCGCGTCGCGCCGCCACCGGCGAAGCGGAAGGAAATGTAGTTATTACTCGGGATATCGGAGACGCAGGCATCGACCAGCGTAAAGTGATACGCGAGCCGCGAGTTCAGGTTCATGTATTCGTCGGCGACCAGCAGGTAGCTCTTTTCGCCGAGCGCGCGGATGGGGCCCGCGGACGACGTCAGGGATGTAGCCATCACGGATGCAAGATCGCCCAGGCTCGCGGGAATTTCGCGTGTCCAGGTGACGCCCGGGTGGGTGACGCCTCTCCACAGTGCCTGGAATGGCCGCGAGATAATTTGCGATGGCGTAACTTCGACGGCGGAGGCATCGGCCGGCGCCAGCCCGCCGCCCAGATCGAGCACGTGGAGATTGATCGGCGCGGGCGTTAAAAGCTTCTTCGCGTGCGGTGAGCCGTGCGCTATCTCGGTGTCGTTCAGGGCGAACATGGCTTCGATGGCTTTTTCATGGCAAAAGCGCAGCACATCGTGGGCTGACTTACAGCCGGACGGGTGAAAATTGAACGCTGCGGGATCGAGTAGATGCAATGTGAGCAGACGGGCGCCGATGGGATTATTCGGTCCTTCGTGGTAGCGCTCCAGCAGGGGCAACTCGAAGTTGCGCCCGGGCCACAAAGCGCCCGGGTACACGCGCGGCTGCACGGCGTCCAGGCTGACTGGATCGCCATTACTGAGCTTCTCAAAAGCGCCGGTGAGCTGGAAGACCGATGGGATCTTGAACTCGCGCAGCAGCGCCGCGGCGTGACCGGTGAGGTTGCCCCACTCCGCCACCAGGCCCGAGATGCGCGGAAAGACCTCAACAATTTCCGGTGAGGCTTTGCGCAGAAACAGAATGGAGCCCTGCGGGGTCGCGCTGAGCAAGTTTGCATCCGTGACCAGGTGAGCGGTGCCTGAGACGCGCCCGGGATAGATGGTGCGCCCGCCGGACAGAATCGGGTCAATGCGTATGCGCGACTTCAAACGCATGGCGCTGGAATCCGCCAGAGCCAGAGGACGCGATTGAACAACCCATAACCGGTCTTCCTCATCGAGCACCCATTCCACATCCTGGGGACAGCCAAAGTGATCCTCGATCCGGATGGCCCACTCGGAGAGCGCCTGCAGATGGGCTTCTGAGAGGCTCGGACGGTTTGCCCGTTCGTCCGATACGGGCTGACGCGTGATGCCGCCCTCGGCGCCGAGCGCGATCCGCTCTTCCTTGCGCGCGATATTTTGTTCGAGGATGGGATGGGGCCGCTTGCGCGAGATCACCATCAGGTCGGCGGGAGCGCGTCCGCTGGCGACATCGAGGCCGAGACCGCATGTGGCCGTGATCCATAGCGCGTCGCTTTTGGGATTCTTCGGGTCGCGCGTATACATGATGCCCGCGGCCTGTGCAGGAATCACGCGCAAACACAGTACCGCCATCGGGCTCTCCACCTCCGGCAGTCCGGCGGAGAGACGATAGAACAGCGCCTTGGCGCCGAAGCGGCTGGCGACAACCTCGCGATAAGCGTCCACCATCCCTTCCGGCGGGATATTGAGAACGCTGAGAAACTGGCCCGCGAAGCTGCGTTCGCCGCCTTCACCCACGGCGCTGGAGCGCACGGCCATGCCGGCTTCGGGCGCATGGAAAACGCGCGCCCGCTCGACCAGGGCCACTTCAATCGCTCTTGGAACGGGGTGATTCCGGATGAGCGCGGCCAGCTTGTCTGATACTTCCTCCAACGCGTGCAGATCATTCAGGTCGAGGTTGTGTGTTGCGTCGCGAACCTGCTTCCACAGGGGGATGCCGCAGAACTGGCGATAGGCCTCGGCGGTCAGGACAAAGCCGTCGGGCACCGGCAGCCGCAGTTTGTTCTTGATCTCTCCCAGAGCAGCGGCTTTGCCGCCGACCTCCGGCTCAGCATGGCGGTCGATTTCAGAGAGTGATCGCGCCAGCGGCGGAGTGGCCAACTCGTCGCGCGCAGCGATGTAGGATTCAACTTCGCTGCTTTGCGCTTGAACCATCACGGCCAGGCGCGTCAGGTGATCTCCGGTGAGGCGCTCGAGTGTGGCGACGATGTCATCAAGCTTTTCGAAGATGACGGTGGTCTGGTCGCCAAGCACTTTGCGGCTTGCGGGGACAAACTGCAGATCCTCCTGAACGCTGGCGAGTACCTCCAGGCAATCGTTGTTGAGAGACAGCAACTTCCTGAAGCTTGCGTATTTGGAGCGGATTGTCTGTTCCGGAGAAGCAGCTTTCGCCTCTTGTCTCCTCCACCAGACTTGCATTTTTTTACCTTTCTTACCGTATCGCTGTCTGTTTCCTGCCCTGTCTTTTCTCTCACTTGCAACCCATCAAAATGCCTGGCTCGAATTAATTTCCTCCGATGCTCGAAAGCAAACTTGCGGGTTCAATGAATAGGTCCAGCGTCATCTTTACGGCTGTCGCCAACACGATGCTGGCGAGAACAATCCTCAATTGTTCTCCGCGCAGGAGCCGGACCATGCGCGCGCCCACCTGCGCGCCCACCGTGGAACCGAAGGCCACCAGCAGCGCCAGAACGACGTCAACGGTTTGGTTGGTGGCCGCCTGCATGAGCGTGGCGCCGGCGCAGGTAAACAGAATCTGAAACAGGTCGGTTCCCACCGCTACGTGCATGGGCATGCGCAGCAGGTAAACCATCATCGGTACCATGATGAAGCCGCCGCCGACACCCATGATGGCCGCCAAAACTCCCACCAGAGCGCAGAGAATGAAAGGCACAAAGACCGAGTGCCTTACATTGGAGCGCGGAAAATTCATCTGAAACGGAAGCTTGCTGAGGAGCCTGTTCTGCTGGACCGGATGCGGCGCTTTGTGCCCAAGCATTCCGCGCCGGAGGCTTTGCAGACTTTCTACGAACATGAAGGCGCCGATGCTGCCGAGCATCACGACATAGGTGAAGGTAATCACCAGGTCGGCGCTTCCCATAGCGCGCAGCAGTTTGATGATATGCACGCCGAGAGCGGCTCCGGCCAATCCTCCCATCAGGAGGATGCCGCCCAGCCGCAGGTCCACGTTGCCGAGGCGGAAGTGTACCGACGTGCCGGAAGAAGACGTGCCAACCAGCGCGCAGGCTCCCGACGCCGCCGCGATTGTGGGAGGAACGCCAACCATCATGAGAATCGGAGTCAGCAGAAAGCCTCCACCCACACCCACCAGGCCGGAGAGAAAGCCCACAAGCCCTCCGACTGAGACAACGAGAAAGAGGCTGATGCTCATTCCAGCAACCGGCAGATAGAGATCCATGTTCGACCGCCTTTCATGGTCGATGGCGCAAGCGGGTTATCCCTGGACGGGAGGTGTGAGCCCATCCAGATTGAGATCGACTACGCCTGGAATTTCCATTGCAATGCGCCTGACTTCTTCGAGCTGATTGACGCTCGCAAGTTTCCCCTTGAGCGAAACCACGCCATCGTCGGCGGTCGACTCCAGTTCCAGACCCTCAGTTGATGGCGTGATCGCCACCGCAGCTCGCACTTTGCTCGCCAGCGCGAGATCCGCGAGCGCTCGCCGGCAGGCAGGTGTCAACTCGAAACAGCGCCGGCGCGCGGCTGCCGCGATAATGTGGCAAGCAGTCTCCAGGGTCATGTGGTCGAGGTTCACCACGAGGTCGTAGAGCAGCGGATCGCCCCAATCCACTCCGTATAGAAAGCTCGTCCAGCGGCGGCGCTGGTCGTCCATCTTCTGGATGTAGGCGGCGGCCTCGGCGGCGCTATAGTTAAGACGCTCGTGCACGAGCCGGATGCGGTAATCCATGGGCGCGATGATGCGCGTGCGCAGAATGTGGCGGCCGCCGCCCAGAAGCAAATGGCCGGCCAGTCCGTGATAGATGACCTTGCCGTCCCGCACCTCTTCGGCAAGGCCGGCCTGAATCAGGGCCAGGTACTTATATCTCTTGTGACTGAAGCGGTCCAGAAAGCCAGGCGGCCTTTCCAGCGCGTCACGGAGTTCATCCTGGGTTACTCCATGAGATGCCGCGCGCTCGACGATTACGTCGCGATCAATGCATCGGTAGCCCAGCTTTGCCGCAAGGCACTCAGCCAGCATTTTTCCGCCACTGAAAGACCCTCTGGAAATCGTGATGACCGACATAGTGCCGTCCCATTCTCCGCCGGCCCGCATCGTTGCAGGATGCGGGCCGGTAGTGGCCCAACTTGCTTCCCGTTAATGAATCGGCCTCCGCACAGTGCTTCACATTCAGCGCTTCGATTTCACATCGCCGGTAGCCGCTGAGTGGAGCGCGACTTCCACCTTCTCCTCCAGGGTGTCGTAATACTTCTTCAGGACTTCAATCACCTCGGGCTTTGAGAACTCCGCGGGCACCGGCTTGCCTTCGCTCATCAGCTTGCGCAGCATGGTGCCGGAGAGCAACAGGCGCGCGCCGCCCTTGTAGTTCCCGTTCTCGTCGATGACCGCCTTGCTTTCATGCGGGCAGGTCTTCATGGAGGCCATGCTTCCGCACTCGTAGCAATAGAAGGTCCAGTCCATGCACAGCGGCTGAATTGCGAGAGCGCCGGCGGGCACCTCGTTGAAGATCTTCTGTGCATCGAACGGGCCGTAGTAGTCGCCGACTCCGGCGTGATCGCGCCCCACGATGAGGTGAGAGCAGCCGTAGTTCTGGCGGAAGACGGCGTGGAGCAGGGCCTCGCGCGGGCCGGCGTAGCGCATCTCCATCGGATAGCCACCCTGGAGCACGCGCTCCTTGCGGAAATACTTATTGACCAATGCGTCGATCGCCTTTACGCGCACATCGGCTGGAATGTCGCCGGGTTTGAGCTTGCCCAGCAACTGGTGCACGTACACGCCGTCGCAAACTTCAATCGCAATCCACGCCAGGTAAGCGTGCGAATTGTGCATGGGGTTGCGCAGCTGCAGTGCCGCCACAGTGCTCCAGCCGCGCTCGGTGAAGATCTTGCGGGCGTCGGCGGGACGCTGATAGATTCCCTTGAACTCCTCCGGGAAGAAGGATTCGGAGAGCGCCTTCACCGGTCCGGCCAGGTTGACGGCGGCCTGCTCCATCACCTTCTGAACGCCGGGATGTTTCGGGTCGGTGGTGCGGAACACTTCTTTGCACTCGTGTTCCTTGTCGATGGTGTACTTCTCCTCGACTTTCATGGTGCCGACAAGCGCATCGGTCTCCACGTCCCACAGAGCCACTTCTTCGCCCGGAGCGATGGAGTTGGCCAGCGTTTCCTCGGTGGAAAGCGTGATGGGAATCGGCCAGAAGGTTCCGTTCTTGCTGGCCAGTGTGTAACTGTCGCAGCAGCCCTTCCAATCGTCATGGCCCATAAAGCCATCGAGCGGCGTGAAGGCGCCGATGCCCATCATGATGAGATCGCCGGTTTCCCGGCTGGTGAGCGGGACATGTTTCAGCTTTGCGGCCCGCTGGATTTCCTCGGTTCGATCGCGACCTTCAAGCAGCAGGGGCTTCAGGTCAGAACTGCCGTGCGGAGAGACGAGTTTGTGCATAGGAAGACCTCGTTCAAATAACGCGGTAAGGGCCGGGACTCTAAGCGGACGTGATTTCGGAACCACGAGCACCCACGAGCGCCTGGCCGGGTGATTGGTTTTCGCGCCATGTAGCAGCCATGGCCAAGGTCCGGTAAAGAAAATGAACGAACTTCGAATAGGGCGTACACAAAAAGAGCGTCAGGACCAGGGAGAGATGGATGTAGTAGACCGAGAACATCCAGTCGGGGTTCTGCGCCAGGCGCAACATCTCCGAGAGGAATCCGGTCAGCCCGACGCTGCCCACCAGGGCCAGGAAATACCAATCGCAATACGAACTGCCTGCGCGCTTTTCCGGGTTGGTGATGCGATTCCAGAAGAGCAACGAGACGCCGATGACGAGCAGAAGAGCGCACAGATTCGCAAAGATCTTCAGTGGATTCAGCGTCGGAATCGGGGTATCCATCAGGCCGAGCAGGCTGCCGATGCCCACCGTGGTGCCCATGAGGGCAAGGCCCAGAAAGCCGGAGAGCACAAGGAGATGTCCCCAGCGCCGGACATGCCCGGCGCCGCAGCTCGCAAAGCGGCGATGGCGGATGATCTCAATCAGAACGGGAACGAGAGCCGGCAGAATCGGCCCGTCTGCTCCCGAGGCGCGCAATGCTTTCACAAAGCGCAGAGCGCCTATCGTCAACGCCAGCACAACATAGGCGCTGACGGCAAAGAACAGCGGCTCCAGCCTGTCTTTGGGAAACATCTGGGCAAAGACCAGAGGCCGCACCTCCGAGCGGATGGCGGGCAATATGGCGATGGCCAGCAGGATCAGGGCGGAGAGCACGAACATGATCGCCCCATTCTCCTGCCTGCCTACCATATTCCCCATGAAGCGCGGAAAGGCGAGCCGGCGGATGGTTGCCATGCGGATGGCGTCCATTACCGCCGACGGCCGCGCGCCGCGCGGGCAACGGGCCGTGCAATCGCCGCAGTCGTGGCAGAGCCAGATGGAGGGATCGCCGATCAACTGATCCGTCATCCCCCACTGCGCCTTGAGAACCTGCTGGCGCGGGAACGGCCGTGCCTCAGTCGAGAGTGAGCAGACCGAACTGCAGGTTGCGCACTGGAAACACTTCTTGAGCTCTCCGCCGCTGTTCTGCGTAACTTCGCGGATGAGTTCCCGATCCGGACGGAGCATCAACGCGTCAGCCATATCTAGAACCCCTTGTATGGGTTCGGGCCCAACTCGCGGACCCGTGCGACAAAGTCGTCGATTATCCTGGGAACGCGATCGCCCTCGTCGATCCCCAACTGCACGAGTTCGATCCGCCCCGATTCCAATTGCAGGCGCTCCAGCGTGTCCTTTACGTTTTCCAGGCGGCGGTTGGCCAGCTCGCTGCCGCGAATGAAGTGGCATTGATAGTCGTCGCCAAACTTGCAGCCCATCAGCATGACGCCGTCAATGCCGCGCGAGAGCGCGTCGGCGATCCAGACAATGTTCATTGAGCCCAGGCAGCGCAGAGGAATCACGCGCACGCTGGCGTCATAGGTGGCTCGCATCATGCCGGCCTGATCGAGGGCGGGATACGCATCGTTTTCGCAGGCGAAGATCAGGATGCGTGGCTTGTCCTCGAACTCGTCCGGCACCTCGATCGCCTTCACCATGGAGGCGATCATGTCCACCGAGTAGTTCTTGAAGGAGATGATTCGCTCCGGGCACGCGCCCATGCAGATGCCGCAGCGGCGGCAGCGGTAGGGATTGAACTTAGGCGTCCCCTTTTCGTCCTCGTCCAGAGCGCCGAAGGGACACTCGACGGTGCAGCGTTTGCACATGGTGCAGCGCTGCAGCGCAAAGTTCGGATAGGAGAGATCTCCCGCGCGCGGATGAACCGCCTGCCCGTTTGTGGCGAGCTGCACGCTCTGGATGGCCTTCAGCATGGCGCCGCAGGCATCTTCGGCGGCCATCGCGGAGTCCATGGGCGAGCGCACCGCGCCCGCCGCATAGATGCCCGTGCGCTGCGTCTCATACGGGAAGCACACGAAGTGGGAGTTGGGGAAGCCGTTTTGAAGCACCGGCAGGTCGGGGCCCTGGCGGTAGCTGAGATTCAAAATCTCAGTCCCATCCCGATCCTGCAAAAGAGTGACAATCTTTTCCGCTTCGGCTCGCTGCGTCTCGGATTCATTCCGCTCGACGGTCCGCCTCGCATCGCGCAGCGTGCGAATGGCGTCATTGTCAGCCGAATTTGGCACCATGCCGGTCGCCAGCACAACCATATCGACCGCGACACGGATCGGAGAGCCGATCAGGCTGCCGTCCACGCTCACAACCACCTTGCCGTTTGCATCCCGCTCCAGGCTGGTGACGCTGCCTTTCATCAGAAAATTGAGCGCGTGGTTCTGGAGGCTCTGGTAGTAGCTTTCATACGTCCCCGGGGTCACCATGTCCCGATAAATTATGAAGATTTCGACCTCGGGATTCTGTGCGCGCAGCCATTCCGCTTCCTTGAGGGTGGACATGCAGCAGACCGACGAGCAGTAGCTCAGATGCTTGGGGTCGCGCGAACCGGCGCACTGCACAAACAGAGCGCTCTTCACTGGCTGGCCATCGGAAGGCCGCGCGACGGAGCCAGCCGCGGCCATCCGCTCAAACTCCACGTTGGTGACAACGTCCGGCAGATCGCAGCCGGGCAAGGTCAGCCTGGCGCGATCGTAGGGCTTCCAGCCGGTGGCCATCACAATGGCGCCGACGCGATGCGTCTCCGCATCATTCCCGTTGCGCAAGGTGACGTCGAACATCCCCGGCTGGCCTTCGGTCCGAGTCACTTGCGTCGAGCAGAATACCTTGATGCGAGGATGCGCGCTGACCGCGCTGATCTTTTCCGCGAGCTGGTTGTCTTCGGCTTCAGTGTAGGGAGGATGCGTTGGGAAGACTTTCTTCAGGCCGCCGAGAAAGCCGCCAAGCTGCGGTTCCTTTTCCACCAAGAGCACATCGTGGCCGGCCTTGGCGCCCTCGAGCGCGGCATTGATACCGGTTACGCCGCCGCCCACCACGAGGATCGCGCGGGAGATGGTTTCTGACAGCGGCTCGGGCGGCTCCATCTTTTCCGCTTTTGCCATGCCCATGCGCAGGTAGTCTTCCGCCAGCGCCTGGGAGTCCTCATCCTTCGGGGGGTGCGACCACGCAACGTGCTCGCGCAGGTTCACGCGCTCCACGATCTGAGTTGAGCCGAAGTTGAAACACTCCATCTTGGCGCGCGGGGAGCAAGCCGCAATCACGATCGCATTGACCGCGCCGCCCGTCAGGTCGCCGCGAATCTGGGCAACGCCTTCCTCGCCGCACAGGCATGCATGCGTACGGCACACCGGAACCTTATGTCCTGTCGCCGCAACTTTCGCCAGCCGGTCCACGTCAAGGGACTCCCCGATGGAGCAGCCGCCGCAGATGTAAACGCCCAGCCGTTTATCCATGATTTGCCCTGCCTGCTACGCTCTGCATCGCCTTCAATGCCGCGCCTGTAGCATCGCGAATTGAAACAGCCACCTCCGCCGGCCGCTTTACGCAACCGGCCGCAAGAACCCCGGGCCCGCCATTGGTTGAGGCAAAACCAAATTCATCCAGGGCGACGCAGCCCGGCAGACCGGCGCTCTGCGGCACGATCCCCACGGCGAGGACGACTATGTCGTACTCGCGCGCGATCTTTCTTCCGCCCAGGACGTCCTCGGCGGTCACCAGCAGATCGCGGCTTACGGGTTGCTCCTGCACCTTGCCCACCTTGCCTTTGATCAACTCAATGCCGTTGGCCGCGATGGCCTTGGATGCGAAATCTTCAAGATGGCCGGGAGTGCGGAGATCGATGTAGAACATCGAGATCTTCGCCTCCGGATATTGACTGTGGATGTAACCCGCCTGCTTGAGCGAGGCTGTGCAGCAAACGCCCGAGCAGTAGGGCAGATGATTGCGATCGCGCGATCCGGCGCACTGCACAAAGGCCACGGCGCGGGGCGCCTTGCCGTCGGAGGGCCGCACGATCCTGCCGGCGGTGGGGCCGTCCGGAGCCGCCATGCGCTCCAGCATCACGTTGGTGACGACATTGGCGCAGGTACCGAACCCGAGATTGTCGATCTTAGCTGCATCGTATGGAGCCCATCCTGTGGCGAAGACCACCGAAGCCACGCGCAGAGTCTTTTTTGTCTCCTTTTGCTTCAGATCAATTGCGAGGTACCGGCAGGTGTCGGCGCAGAGGCTGCAATCATTGGAGCAGGCGTCGTCGTCAATCATGTATTGCGCCGGAAAGGCCATGCGATGCGGCAGATGAATGGCCTTGGTTTTCGTGATTCCGCAGTTGAATGCGTCCGGAATCTCAACCGGGCAGACACGCTCGCACTCGCCGCACAAGGTGCAGGCCGCCGTCACGTAACGCGGCATGATCCTGATCACCGCTTCGTAGTTGCCGGGGGAGCCGTTCAGGCTCTCCACTTCGGCCAGCGTGTAGACGGTAATGCGTGGATTGTTCTGCAGACGCCGGAAATCAATTTCCAGCCCGCAAGGTGGCGGGCAAAGCTTGGGAAAGTAACGATGAAACGCCGCCACATGCCCGCCCAGATACGCGGACTTTTCGACCAGAACCACCTGGCATCCGGCCTCGGCGGCTTCGATCGCGCTGGTGACGCCCGCAATCCCTCCGCCCACCACCAGGATGGCGTCGCCCTCTTCGTTTCCTGTATCGAGATTGACCATATATCTACCCGGGCAAATTGCTCATTGCCTCAACTTCCGAGACGGCTGCCGGATTGGCTGGCAGCGGCCTTCTCAACTTCATGCGCTTTTCGTGGAAGAGACTGAAGGCGAGCCAGTCGAAGGCAAAGTCCAGGAGTTCCTCGTCATCCTCGGCAATCGCCTCGATGCGCGCCTCGTCCACCTCGAACAGGTCCAGAAACCGGGTCTCCGAAATGAACCGGCGAAAGCGGTCCAGGTCATAAAGGGACATGAAGCACATGTCCAGCTTCTGCTGGCTGAGCGGCTCCGGGCCTTCCCAGCCCGGATGCGACATCAGTTCCAGAAACGGAGCCTGCATCCGGTCAAAGTCATCGAGTTTCTGTGCCGCGATCCACTCGCGGACCGAATGCTCATTGGCCGCCCGATGTCCCTGGCAGAGCTCCTCCTGTACCAGGAAGTAGAACCTCTGCGCCGCGGCATTCGGGCCTTTCGGCTCCGCCATGCCCAGCGGATACATGCGGCATGCCCAGGGCCGGTGATTGTAAACAGCGCAGCCGGACTCGGTGACAAAGGGGCAGCGGCGCGTCTCATCGTCCATGCGCAGAAACACGGCCGGAATATGCTTGTCCCGGGAGCGCATGGTGAGGGTGTATTTCTCGAGGAACTCCGAGGAGTCCATGTGCAGCGCATTCTTGAGCCGCAATACGTCGTAGGGGGAAAGCAGAATCGCGACATCGCCGCAGCAACGGTTGAAACACTCCACGCCGGGACCGCAGCAAAATTTGAACCTGGTATCGAGGCCCATGCGCGAACTGTTTTCGAGAATTTCCTGCTCAGTGAACTCAGGCATCCTGGCCTGCCTCTCCGGGAAGAATGTTGCTCTTCAGTGCATCGCGCGACCACACGGGAAGCGGTCCGCTCTCGCCCGTCCTCGGCTCCAGCCGGTGACGGTAGGAAGCGGTGACGTTGAATTGGCTCTTCATCCACTCCCAGCCGCGTACAAAATACGGGCAATCGTCGTTGAAACACACCCACTGGTACTCGCCGTCCCAGGAGGTGATTTGGGGGTTGGCCCATCGCCGCATGAGGCTATGGCAGTGCGGGCAACGAGGATCGGTTTCTGGCGCCATAACCTGCTCTCTCGAAAAGAAGTGGAATGAGGTTCCGGCCGTGGCCGGAACCTCACTCGCGTTAGCGCGCGGCCGCCGCTGGCTGGGGCGCGGGCGCCTCGGCCTTCGGTTGCTCGAAGATACGGAAGATAGGCCGCGTGAGCATCTCCCATTTCCCCGTCTTGGGATCGCACCGGCAGTTGGCGAAGACGTGCCACTTCTCTTCGTCCAGAGCCGGCGTATCCGTACGCATGTAGTAGCCCGGCCAGCGGGTCTCGCCGCGGAACAGCATGGTGCGGACGTGAGCCTCGGCCTGCCACATGCGATGGACGTTCTCCCAGCACCGCATCAGTTCATGGGTATTGGCGGCTGCCAGCATCTCCGAGTCTTCCTTCAGGAAAGCCAGCAGTTCCAGAGCCCGCTCCAACTGTGCTTTGTTGGTGCTGAACTGGGCAGTGACGCCGCCCGCATACTCGTCCATGATCTTTTGCAACCGGAACATGAAAGAGCGCGGCTTGATGTAGTTGGGATTGACGTCCTCGTCGGTGGTCAGCTTCCGGTTCTGTTCAAACGTCTCCAGCGGTTTCAGGACTTCGGCGACGATCTTGTCGACCTCGGCCTGATCCAGCTTGGGCAGGGCATTATTCTCCACGACGAACTTGATCGCGGACTTGGCGGCGATCCGTCCCTCGGCGTGCGAGCCAGACGAGAACTTGTGGCTCGAAGCTCCGGAGGCGTCTCCCGCGCAGAACAGGCCCTTGACGGTTGACATGTTGGTGTAGCCCCAGAAGTACTCGGACTTGGTTTCACCGGTCTGCAGGTCCTCAGGACCGCAGAGCCAGGCGCCCGATGCCCCTGAGTGCGAGCCAATGAAATAAGGCTCGGCGGCGGCAATCTCGGAGCTCTTCTGCTCAGGCTGCACGTTCGATGCGGCCCAGAGAATCGCCTGCGAGATCGTCATATCCAGGAAGTCTTCCCACGCCTCCGACTCCAGCTCTTTCATCTTCTTCTGGTAGGCCTTGGGATCGTCCTTGTACTGCTCGGCGATCTTGGTCAGGGCTTCTTCCGTTCTCATCGAGATCGGTCCCTTGCCGTCGAGCACGTCGAGCATGCCGAGGTAGTTGCGCAGGTTGGCGGGAACCGGCTTGACTCTGCCGTATGGCCCCCACTTCTCCAACTCGGGCCGGCGCTCCACCATGTAATCTCCGCCCATGGCGTTGGTGGCGCGCGACTTGAACAGGAGGAACCACGCTCCTACGGGCCCATACGCATCCTTGAAGCGCACGGGAATGAAGCGGACTTCCTGGCAGGTCATCTCCGCTCCCGCCTTCAGCGTGAAGTAGGCGGAGGAGCCGGAGTTCCACGGTGGATACCAGGCGCGCCCCATGCCTTCGCCCGAACTGCGGGGCTTGAAGACGTGGACTGCGCCGCCCATGGCCGCCAGCGTGGCCTTGGAGCGGAAGATATACACCTTGTTCTCGCGCACCGAGAAGCCCACGGCGCCGGCGCAGCGGTCGCCGTCCATCAGCGGTCCGACGATGAACACACGCTCGAAAATCTGTCCCACGCCGCTGCCGAGCAGCGCGTTCTTCGCAGCCTCGGCAACCACCACTTTGTAGGACTCGCCGTTGATCATCAACTGCCAGCGGCCTTCATGCACGTACTTGCCGGCCTCATCTTTCCAGATGGGCAGGCCCCACTTTTCGAAGAGATGCACGCTTGAGTCGACGTGGCGGGCGATGTTGGCCACCAGGTCTTCGCGGGTCACGCCCATGAGGTCATTGCGGACATAGTCCACATAGTCCTTCACGGAGTTGGCCCCGTCTTTCAGGCCGACATACTGGTTGATGGCGGAAAGGCCCATGGCCACGGCGCCGGAGCGGTCCATCGCCGCTTTGTCGACGAGCGTGACTTTGAGGCCCTTCTGCTTGGCCCAGTGCGCGGCCTCAACAGCGGCCCCGCATGCCGCCATGCCTCCGCCCAGGATCAGAAGATCAGTTTCGACAACGAATACTTCGGGATTAGGCATGAGCGCCTCCTGTCTTGTTCAGACTGAAAACCTCGGGCAGCCCCAGCGATGCCGGCTCCGTAAAGAGCGCGTTGCTGGAGAGGTCTCCGTTCGACTCGAACCCGCCGTTCGGCACTGCAGCGCCCTCGGGCGTGGTGCGAATGGGAAACTTGAAGCGCTTCAGGGTTCCGTTTCTGAACTTCACGGTCCACATAATCGCGTCAGTGGAGCGCAAAGGCGTTACGGAGGCGCCTAACGGAACAAAATCCGCGTAGCCGCGAACCTGAACAGCTTGAGTTGGGCAAATCTTGACGCAGTTGTAGCATTCCCAGCACATGGCGGGATCGCGGTTATATGCTTTCTGCGTGTCTTTGTCCAGGACCATCAGGTCATTCGGACAAATGTACTGGCACGCAGTACGGTCCAATGCTTTGCAGCCATCGCATTTTTCGGGATTGACGTAGCTCGGCACTACTCACCTCCAGCAGGATCCGAATTGTTGAAACGCGGATTGTTCGCTTTCCTTGACATAGCCGGCGTCGCATGAAAGATAACGCTATTCCTCGACGCGACTTATACTCACATTGCTTGGTGACCCGTCCCCGGAATCCGCAAATGGATCCCGGCTCCAGAATCTGTTTGGTCCAAAGAGTCCGCCAGGCGAAGGGTGGAGCGGATTGCCGTTGAGTTAACTTCTGCGGCGATCCAATGTCCAGCAGACTTAGCCGTGCGGACAGTTAGGATCGGTTCTTGCCTGCGAACAGCTAACTTTGTTCGCTTTCTTAAACCGTGCAAATTCTACGTTCAGTTAAATTGCATCTCTGTGACCGCTGTCACGGCTCCGGCCAAGAGCTTATAAGTTCTATGCGGCGAATCACATCTCAAGCAAGTCGATAACTTATGATCGTGAGCCTAAAATCACCAGGATCGCGGTTGCATGAGTAAGTGCGAGCCGCATGCAGCGTCTCTGGAATGGCTGTGCTGAGGGGATCGCGCCGCCATGCGATTTGCCAATCAATACCTCTCTGGGCGATCAGCGATCCAGGTGACGATGTGTTGTGACTTGCTGAAAGATATCGAAGTTAGTTACTTTATCTTAGTCGCAAACTTATACGAGCATGCATGTGAGATAGGACACCTAACTTTCGTTCCTGTCTGGATAAATGATCGGTGTCGGGTGAGTTGGCACACACTTCCCCCCGGTTCTAATCGCCATGTTTGTGACATGAAACACCCCTCAAGGGCTGTGACGTGAAACACATCGTCCATTCTCGGGCAAGCCTATCGTTTTCAGCCAGACGCAGGTGAGCCATCGCCGGGATCGGAGGAGGAATGACGGTTGCGGTCTATGTCGCAATGTACGCTGGAGCGTTGCTGTTTTTGGTTGGTTGTCTAAAGCGCATTTATCAATATGCGCGGACGCCATTCCATCTGCGCTGGGAGCTCTATCCCGTCCCACACGAACAACCAGATCGGGCCCGGTATGGCGGCTCTTACTTTGAGTCGGGTGAATGGTGGCTCAGCCCACAGGCGGTCCATCACCGCGGCGACTGGACGGCGATGTTTCGCGAGATCGTCTTCCTGAGGGGGCTCTGGGAGTTCAATCCGCGTCTCTGGCTGCCCTCATTTCTCTTTCATTTCGGGCTTTATCTTTCCATCGTTACCGCCGGCCTGGCGATAGCAGGAGCCGCTTTCGGCGCGCTGATTCCCGGCGTAGTAGCGGGCCGCATGACGGCGGATGCATTTGTGATCGCGGGTTGGACGGGAGCAACAGGCATTCTTTTGGTATTGGCGGGATCGATCTGGCTGCTGATACGACGAGCCACGGATGCGACGCTGAAGAATTACACAAAGGCAGGCGATATCTTCAATCTCACTTTCTTTATCGCCGCCTTCGCGTGTCTCGCCTATGGCTTTCTCGGCAGCACGGTCAATGGCGCTTCCTTCGAGGAGATTGCCCGCGGCGCCTTGCGATTTGACCGCGGGACGCATGTTGGCGCCACCGCCGGACTGGGTCTGATTCTCGTCTCAGCGCTGGCCGCCTACATCCCTTTTACGCACATGTCGCACTTCATTGCCAAGTACTTCACCTGGCACTCGGTGCGATGGGATGACCGCAGGAATGCGCGTGATGGCATCGTGGAAAGCAAAGTCGCGGTGTCGCTGCGCAACCGTCCCACCTGGGCCGCGGCTCATGTAGGCGCCGACGGAAAGAAAAGCTGGGCAGAGATTGCATCCGCAAATCCTGCCGAGGAGGTGCGGAAATGAGCCATTTCACCCGTCTGCGCGATCTCTCCCGGTCCAACCGAGAGCCCGTGATTCACCTTGACAACGAGGAGCTGATGCCGCTTCCGGCTCCGCTCGATGATCCGGCACGGGAACACGCCTGGACGCCGTTGTCCGAACAGTGCGTCACCCGGTATGAGTGCGGACTGGACGATACCTGCGCGGTCAACATCCCACAGCCCAAAACCGCGGAAGAAGAGAAGGAACTGGTCGGCCGCTTCCTTTCAGGCCTGGACAAGCTCTTCGACAAGCAGAATAACTGGACGTTCTTGCAGCCGCTCCTGCTCACCATGGAGCACTGCACGGGCTGCCAGACCTGCGCCGAGTCCTGCCATATCTTTGAGGCCAGCGGCTTCAACGAGCTTTACCGGCCAACTTACCGCTCGGAAATCTTACGCCGCCTGTACTTCAAGTACGTCCGGCACGGCGGGCTGTTGTCAGCGTGGCAGCACGGAAACATCCGGCTGAACTGGCCGCTGGTGGCGCGGCTGATCGAGCTGTCGTATCGCTGCAATCTCTGCCGGCGCTGCGCGCAGACCTGTCCTATCGGCTGCGACAACGGCCTGGTGGCGCACGAGCTGCGCAAGCTCTTCAGCCAGGAGATGGGCATTGCCGCGCGCGAACTGCATGAGCAGGGTTCGATGCTGCAGCTCAAGGCCGGTTCCTCGACCGGCATGACCGCGGAAATCGTGAAAGACAATGTCGACTTCATCGATGAGGACATCAGCGAGAGAACGGGCATTGAAGTGCACACGCCGTGGGATGTGAAGGGGGCGGATGTTCTGCTGATCCACAACGCCGGCGAGATCATGGCCTGGCCGGAGAATCCAGGAGCCTTTGCGCTGATCCTGACCATGGCCGGCGTGAACTGGACAATGTCCTCGGAACTGGCCGGATATGACTCGATCAACTACGGTCTCTGGTACGACGATGCGCAGTTTGCGCGCGTAGCCTTGAAGCATGTCGAAGCGGCGAAGAAGCTCGGTGTAAAACAAATCATCGTCGGCGAGTGCGGCCATGCGCACAAGGCGCTGTGCGTGACCGCCGACCGGCTGCTCACCGGCGACTTCAACATCCCGCGCACAAGCTGGCTGCCTCTGGTGCGGGACATCGTAATGAGCGGCAAGATCAAGTTCGATCCAGCGCGCAACGACTTTCCCGTCACCCTCCACGATCCCTGCAACATGGTGCGATTGATGGGCGTGGTTGAGCCGCAGCGGGAGATCGTGCGCGCTCTCTGTCCGCAGTTTCGCGAGATGGAGCCGCACGGCGTGGAGAACTACTGCTGCGGAGGCGGCAGCGGCTTTGCCATTATGAGCGGTAATAACTTTCCGGATTGGCGCTTTCATGTCGCGGGCCGCAAGAAGATGGAGCAGATCCTGAATGCATTTGCAGACTGCATCGGGCCGGAGACGCCGAAATATCTTTGCGCTCCCTGCAGTAACTGCAAGGGCCAGTTCCGCGACATGCTCGCCTATTACGACATGTGGGAACAAAATCGAATCATGTACGGAGGACTTGTTGAACTGATTGTGAATGCAATGGTGGATGTAAAGCCTGGGTTCATTGAGTGGGAGTGGCGCTGAGTAAGTTGGCGGCCATGGCGAAAGCCGGATTTACGAAAGGATACGACTTGATTCATGCCGTAAGACCGGCAAAATCAAGATGGACCTAGATACTGAGGGACGCCTTTCGAGACGATTGTGACTTTCGCCGCAGACTGTCGGCTGTTTACTTGCGCCGGAGCTTTCCGGCGGGCAAAGTAAGTTGCTTCTTCACGCACTCTTGTGCAAAGGCATGAAACGCGCGGGGTGATGCGATCTGTTTAAGGCGTTTGGTGCGGGCTGCTGAGGACATCTTTTTGTCGAGCAGATCATGGCGCAGCGCACCCAGACGCTTAACCCACTCACTCCACTCAGGGATGAACTGTTCTTCGAGTTCCCGGCGCAGCCGCGCGGCAAGAGCGGGGCTCTGTCCTGCGGTGGAGATTGCAATTTGCAGCGGCCCGCGGCGAACCACAGCGGGATAGATGAAGTTACAACGCTCGGGATCGTCAGCAGAATTGCATAGGATGCCTCGCGCTGTGCAAGCGCGGAATACGGCGCTATTGATTTTCGTGGAGTTAGTGGCTGCGACAGCCAGGAAGGCTCCGTTAACATCGCGCGATGAGAAGAATCTCTGCCGCCAGACGAGAGTGCCTGCCTTCGCAAGGGCTCTGATTTGCGGCACGGCACGCGGACTTACTACCTTGACGTGGGCGCCATAGAGGAGCAATCCAGCGATCTTCGCCGCCGCCACGCTACCCGCACCGACAACGAGGCATTGCTTTTCTTGAAGATTTACGAACATCGGGAAGAATGCTGGTCTTTCGCTCACGGGAGATCCGCCTCAAGGTATTCAGGCTAGCATAATTCGGTAATCCGGAGCCGCAACTGAGATATGTGCGAATACTTGTTTGTTCCGCTCGTACTTATGTGCGAAATACGACGATGATTTGGACGTTCCGACAGCTTCGTAGATGCACTCTCAAACGCTACTTACATCATCAGTGATAGTTGTCACATCGACGCAATGCAAGCAAGTCTAGAATTCATCCTCACAGTGATTTGATTACTGCAAACCAGCCCTGTAAATCTCAATTCCCGGCGAAAGGAGATCGCCAATGGCGGACGCCGAAGAAGGAAAGAAGCCGTCAAACGGACAAGTGAATACGAAGTTACTGGATGAGTTAGAGAGCGGCCCGTGGCCGAGTTTCGTCACCGAGATCAAATCCGCGGCCAAAACAAATGACAGCGCCAGAGACCTGCTTGGCCAGTTGGAGCTTTCTTACGAGGACCGGAAGAGCCATTGGAAGCACGGCGGGCTGGTGGGCGTGCTGGGATATGGCGGCGGAGTGATCGGCCGCTATAGCGACGTAGGTGAGCAGTTCCCGAATGTCGCGCATTTCCACACCATGCGCGTGAATCATCCGGCAGGGTGGTTTTACACGAGTGAGGCGCTGCGGACGATCTGCGATATCTGGGAGCGGCGCGGTTCCGGTGTAACCAATATGCACGGATCCACCGGCGACATTATTCTGCTGGGCACAACCACGGACCAGTTGGAGCCAACTTTCCAGGAGCTTACCCACGCGGGCTTCGATCTTGGTGGTTCGGGATCCGCGGTGCGCACGCCTTCCAGTTGCGTAGGCATGGCGCGCTGCGAGTGGGCGTGTTTCGATGCGATGAAGCTCTGCTATGACCTGACGATGGCCTATCAGGACGAACTGCACCGGCCGGCCTTTCCGTATAAGTTCAAATTCAAGGTGTCCGCCTGTCCCAATGACTGTGTGGCTTCGATCGCCCGCGCTGACATGTCGATCATCGGTACCTGGAAAGACGAGATTCAGATCGATCATGAGGAAGTAGGGAAGTACGCCGCATCCGGACTGGATATCCAGAAGGACGTTTGCAGTCACTGTCCCAGCAAGTGCATGGATTGGGATGGCAAGCAGCTGAGCATCCAGAACCGTGACTGCGTGCGCTGCATGCACTGCATCAACGTGATGCCGAAGGCCCTGCGTCCGGGCAAGGAGCGCGGCGCGGTGATCCTGATCGGGGCCAAGGCGCCCATTCTTCAGGGTGCGCTGCTTTCTTCCGTGCTGATTCCCTTTGTGGCTGCCGACGAACTGCTCGACACGATCAAGGAGCTGGTTTCGCGCATCTGGGACTTCTGGGATGAGTACGGCACCAATCGCGAGCGCATCGGCGAGCTGATCCAGCGGGTCGGAATGCCCGCATTTCTTGACGGCATCGGATTGGATCCGGCGCCCGAGATGGTCTCCGCGCCCAGAGATAACCCCTACATCTATTACAAGACCGAGAAGGAGGGTGAGCAATGACGACAACTCCACTTCAGCCCCGCATCACCGATATCGGTCCGCCGTCTTACGACAAGTTTCTTCCGCCGATTATCCGGAAGAACTACGGCCAGTGGAAGTATCACGAGAAGCTGGCGCCCGGCGTGCTGTGCCACGTGGCCGAGTCCGGCGACCGGCTCTACACCGTGCGCGGAGGTACGCCGCGGCTGATGAGCATTCAGACGATACGCAAATTTGCCGATTTAGCCGACAAATACTCTGGCGGCCACCTGCGTTTCACCAGCCGGAACAACATTGAGTTTCTGCTGGAGGATCCTGCGAATATTGAGCCGCTCAAGCGGGACCTGGCGGCGATGGGCCTTCCCGTCGGCGGCACGAACAACGCCATCACCAACATTGTGCACCCCCAGGGACGGGTGCACTGCCACCCGCCGGC
>JAJZAL010000037.1 GCA_021799405.1 Acidobacteriota bacterium | reverse complement strand
ACGATGATGAACGTCTACACGAAGGCTCTCACGCCTGCCAAACGGGAGGCGCAAAGCCGGGTTGTCGACGTTCTGTTGGATCGTTCACGGGTGGCAGCGAACCATGCTGCAGAAGGTGCAGCATGAACTTCAACGTATCGAAAACGTATCGCGTTTTCGGCGTTGATTTGCTAAGTTGTTGATTTTATGGTGGACCTGATCGGGATCGAACCGATGACCTCTTCCATGCCATGGAATAGCTCAAACCACAAGTGATAGACGGCACAGTACTTACAAACCGGAATAACCGGCAAAAACGGCCCAATCGGCGTTATTTGCGGGCAAAATGCGGGCAAAACTAAACCAAGTGGCCAGTGGGCTGGTCGTGTGGAACCAGTCTGCGAATCTCTAGAAAATCTCCTCCAGAGGATCTCGCTTCTCGCGTTCTTTGCAGGGGCCCGGCTACATGCTGATTTCGACTGTTAGCTCACAGCAAAATGCGGCACGCCCATCCAAACGTGAGCCAGTTGTCGGCAGATCAATAGGGCGCGGAATAGGGCAGGAACAGGCGGATTAGGGCGACAAGCCGTCCCCCTATTCTTGGGGATTTCTCAGCGGCCCTATGGGCTTTCCAATTCGAGAAAGTCTGATTTATTGGAAACTTTTCCTTTACATCTGATTTCTGATTTGAGAAAATCCGCATGTGCCAGTCTCTATTCCAGACACCGAAGCTGCCATCGTCCGAGCCCTCAAGGACCAGGTCCCGTTCGTGCAGCTTCCGGGGATTCAGGTCACCGACGTAGTCGACAGCCGCCCGTTCGACGTTCGCTTCGACCTTGAATCCGGAACGAACAAGGTCCGAGTCTATGCGGAGATCAAACAGTCCATCAGTCCCCGGCAGCTGGAAAACATCGCACCCTGGATCGCCCGTCTCAAGGCGATCGAGAAGGACGCCGCGTTCGCCATCGTCTCTCCGGCTCTCTCCCCGCAGGCGCAGACCTTCTGTATCGAAGCGGGTATTGATTTCCTTGATTTGGCAGGCAACATCTCCATCAACGTTCCAGGAAAGTTCGTTCTCCAGCGAACCGGGCAGCGCAGCAAAGGCGTCGTTGAATCGACGGAAGCTCCCCGCGAGGTCAATGTCTTCAGCGGACGGTTTTCGCGGATTCTCCGGGTTCTCCTCCAAAATCCGCGTAACTGGACTTTGACTGAAATTGCCCAGGAACTCGAAAGGGAGTCCCGCGACAATTCACTCCTCAAGGGAGCCGAAGCGGATGGCGATTCTTCACGCGGTTTCGCTGTCAGTCTGGGCACCATCTCGAAAGCTCTTCGCACCCTCGAAGATCAACTCTGGGTCCGCCGGCGCGGTTCACAGGTTCTCGTGCCCGAGCCGAGACGCCTTCTCGACGCCTGGGCAGCAAAGTACCGGGAACGCTATCGTTTTCGCCTGCGGAGCAGCTTTACCTGCCCCAATCCCTTCGGGCAGGATCTCACTGTCATCAGCAACGGCCTGCGATCGATTTCGATTGGTCCGTTTGCCTTCACCGGACCTGCAGCGGCCAACGTCCGTGCGCCCTTCCTCGATCTCGACAAAGCGGATGTGTATTTGTCGTCGCTGGACCAGGCGGAAAAACTCCGGGCACCTTCGAAGCGGGTGGCCGATAGTCCCCCGCTCCGTTTCCTAGCGCCATACGACCTCGGCGTATTCATGTATGCCAAACAGTTCGACGACATTCCGGTGGTCTCCGACATCCAGGCCTATCTTGATCTGAGCGCCCGCGGCGGGCGCGATCAGAAGCAGGCAGACTATCTCTTCGAAAAGGCCATTGAGCCAACCTGGAAGGCGGCATGATTCCTGAACCCCAGAAGGCATATCTGCTGGAGCTGCTGGAACCGCTGGGACCTGCCGCAGACGAATTCGTCTTAGTGGGCGGCCAGGCTCTGAAGTTTGTACTCGGTCACGCAAGAGCTACCAAGGATTTCGACTTTCTACTTGATGCGATTTCGCTTCGTCAGAAGCCGGCACACCTCGCGGAAAAGCTGGCACCTCTGGGGTACAGAGTCGTGCCGGAATCACGGAATTTTCAGTACGAGAAACCGATTCGGGGTACAAACGAGGTCATGCGCATCGAATTCATGGCGCCACGCGAACTCAAACGAGACAACGACTTCCGAGTCGATATCGAAAAAGGCCTGCACGCCCGGGAATGTCTGGGTGGCACCATCGCGCTCCAGGAATCAGACATACATGAGATACATGGTGTATTGCCGGATGGGACACCCGCGCGCGCCAGCCTTCGTGTTACGCGGTCTTACGCGCTTGTGTTCCTCAAGCTGCTCGCTCTCGATGACCGATACAGGAACCTGCGTGGGCCGGACCACGCAGAACACGATCGCAACGAAGCAAGAGTCCATGCGTCGGACATCATCGCCATCCTGAATGCAACCGTAGATGTCACGGCATTTAAAGATGCCTTCTACGGTCAGTTCGCGAGCGATCCGACTCTCGGAATACGGGTAACCGATCACCTCCGCACATACTTTCGAGACGACACCAGTCCCGGCATGCTCCTCTATGAAGAAGCGCTGCGTTCCGGTGGTCCGGTGAATCGTGATACAAGAACACAGCTGGCGAATGAACTGGGCCGCGCCTTCCGAATGGCGACCGGGATCCTGCCATCGGAGGCCTTTTCGGCACTGCGCTTCGCTGTCGACGATATCTGCAACCTTGATCAGCGCCGTGGGCTCGCCGAAGACTTTCTGCGCGGTTTGAAGAATGCTGGAGTCAAGGTCATCTCCGAACAGGCGATTCAGCTCTTTCCCGGCGAGGTCTTCGGCGGAGCATATTCTAGAGGGCAGGTATTCCAGACAAGCGCGCAGCAGGAATTTCAAAAGCTTGGTCAAGCCGAGGCAGGACTTCTAGCCGCTTACTGGCAACTGCGATCTCCCGTTCTGCTTAGTGATCGGGAGTTTACGGAACAATTTGGAACGATCATGAAATAGGGCACACGATGCGCACAGATGAGATTCAACAAAACGTCACGGTCTATGGTTCGCTGTTTCCAGAGCCAGTGCAGGTGATTGTCGCCATTCCGCTGGGTAACTCCATAAAGCTTGTTGGCAAGGGCCTCCGTTCCAGTCGCGTCTACGAACCAATTCTGAGCCCCGAGCAAATCGAGCAGCTTCAGGCCTCACCGGCTCAAGAACCATTCGATGGCGACGCCGCAAAATTTCGGCTGGGCGTTGAGGCCATGCGCTTAGGTTTGGCGTACGAGTATGACCCCTATTTCTCACTCTCCATTGCGCGCGTTGACCCGCTGCCCCACCAATTGGAGGCAGTCTACGACTACTTCATCAAACTGCCACGCATCCGTTTCCTGCTTGCCGACGACCCCGGCGCTGGCAAGACCATCATGGCGGGTCTTCTCATCAAGGAGCTGAAGATCCGCGGCCTTGTGAAACGGACGCTGATCGTGACGCCCGCGAACCTCTCCTTCCAGTGGCAGCGCGAGCTCAAGGACAAGTTTCGCGAGAGCTTTGAGGTGGTCCGCAGCGACGTTCTTCGAGCCAATTACGGGATGAATCCCTGGCAGGAGAAGAACCAGGTCATTACTTCCGTCTCGTGGGTTTCCCGGGTCGAAGACGCAAAGGAATCTCTGTTGCGCAGCCAATGGGATCTCATCATCGTGGATGAAGCCCATAAGATGAGCGCGTACAGCACCGACAAGAAGACCCTCGCCTACCAGCTTGGCGAGTCACTGTCCCAGATGACGGACCACTTCCTGCTCATGACGGCAACGCCGCACAAGGGAGACCCTGAGAATTTCTGTCTCTTCCTGTCCCTGCTGGATAAGGATGTGTACGGAAACGTAAAGAGCCTCGAAAAAGCCATGGAGGAACGCGAGGCGCCGTTCTACCTCCGCCGATTGAAAGAGGCGCTCGTCACTTTCCCTGATCCCGAAACCGGCGTCGTCAAAGCGCTCTTCACGAAGCGCATCGTCCAAACCACTCCGTTCCAAATTGTCAGCGAACTCGATCTGTACGACCAGCTCACTCAGTATGTAGAGGGCCAATCGATTAAGGCTGCACGGGAAGATTCCGCACGTGCTCGTGCCGTCGGTTTCACTATGGCCATGCTGCAGCGCCGATTCGCGTCCAGCATCTACGCTGTGCGCAAGACTCTGGGGCGCATGAAAGAGAAGCGCGAGAAGATCTTGGAGGATCCTGCCAAGCACCGCCAGGAGCAAATCAATCGGCGCCTTCCAGAAGATTTCGATGAACTACCCGACGAAGAGCAGCAGGAGCTTCTCGCAGAACTTGAATCGACAGTCGCATCCTTCGACCCCAATGACCTGCGCGCTGAAATCACCGAGCTCGACAAACTGATTCGGGAAGCGAAATTGCTCGAAGCCCAGGAAGCGGAAGTCAAGATACAGAGGCTCAAGCAGCTTCTCAATGAGCGGGGAATCTTCTCGGATCCCGGGATGAAACTCCTGATCTTCACTGAACATAAAGACACTCTTGATTTCCTGGTCGGCGACGGTAAGGACGATCGGCCATTTGGAAAGCTGCGCGAATGGGGCCTTACGGTCACGCAGATTCATGGCGGCATGAAGATCGGAGACCGCGACACGCCCGGGACGCGCATCTACGCTGAACGTGAGTTTCGCGAATCCTGCCAGGTACTCGTCGCCACTGAGGCGGCAGGAGAAGGTATCAACCTTCAATTCTGCTGGTTGATGATCAATTACGACATTCCGTGGAACCCCATCCGCCTGGAACAACGGATGGGACGCATCCACCGCTACGGCCAGGAAAAGGATTGTCTGATCTTCAATTTCGTTACGACCAACACCCGCGAAGGCCGCGTTCTGCAGAAGCTTTTTGAGCGCATTGAAGAGATTGAGGATGCCCTCGATCCCAAGCGCACCGGCAAGGTCTTCAACGTTCTCGGTGAGGTCTTTCCGGCCAATCAGCTTGAAAAAATGCTGCGCGACATGTACTCGCGCAACCAGATGACTGAAGACCTGATCAAGCAGCGCATCATTGAACAGGTCGACGTCGAACATTTTCGCAACATCACCAATTCGACTCTTGAAGGATTAGCCAAGCGCGAACTCAATTTATCTGCAATCGTTGGCAAATCGGCTGAAGCTCGTGAGCGTCGCCTCGTTCCCGAAGTGATTGAAGGCTTTTTCCTCGATGCAGCTCCAATCACTGGTCTGACAGTCAGCGAACAGGGGAAGGGGCAACACACATACAGTGCGCCGCGTGTGCCGCGTCATCTGTGGCCCACCGGCGAGCAGCTCGAGCCCCGTTTCGGCCGGCTCGGACGCGAGTACAAGCAGATCGTCTTCGACAAGGAGATTCTTAAGCGAATCCCGACCGCGGAGTGGGTTACGCCTGGCCACCCGTTGTTTGAGACGGTACGCGCCAACCTTGAGGAAACGGTTAGCGGCGAGTTGCAGAAGGGCGCCGTCTTCTTCGATGTCCACCGTAGCGCGCCGGCTCGGTTGAACGTCTACTCTGCGGCCATCCGCGACGGTCTCGGCCACGTTCTTCATCGCCGGCTCTTCATCATTCAGGAAGAGCTGGACGGGACGCTTTCTCTGCGCCAGCCGACTTTGCTGCTCGATCTGGTTGCAGCGCCCGCAGGAACCACAGTGCCGGACTCACCCGGTGCGGATCGCACCGCGCTGGAGCATTTCCTGGTGGAACAGGCGCTTGTTCCATTTCTGGCGGAAGTAACGGCGGACCGGGCAAAGGAGATCGAGACCGTCAAGCGTCACCTTGAGCTTAGCCTCAACGAGCTGATCCACAGGCAGAGCCTGAAGTTCGCTGAATTGTACGAGGCACAGCAAAAGGGCGATACGAGCCCACTCATGGCCGCCAACCTGAAACAGGCTGAAGATCGCCTCGAAGAGCTGAATGGTCGCCTTGAAAACCGACACCGCGACCTGGAAAAGGAGCGCAACTGCACTATTGGGGACATTCACCGTCATGCTGTTGCGTGGGTTCTCCCACATCCCGAGCGGACCTCCCCTGGCGTTGCAGCCATGGTCCGCGACGACGAGATCGAGCGCTCTGCCGTCGATGCGGTCATAGCGTTTGAGCAATCTCAGGGTCGAGAAGTGGAGAGCGTCGAAAAGGACAACCGCGGCTTCGACCTGATCTCGCGCCGGCCACACCGAGAAGATCCCAAGACTGCGATAGAAGTGAGGTTCATTGAGGTCAAGGGCCGCTCGATTGTTGGCGACGTGGCTCTCACCAGTAATGAATTCAGAACTGCCCAGCGGCTGAAGAAGGACTACTGGCTCTACGTCGTTTTCAACTGCGGCACCAAACCCGAAATCAAAATCGTTCGCAATCCGGCGCAGATGGACTGGCTTCCGATTGTGAAGATTGAACACTACCAGGTCAAGCCGCAGGCCATTTTGGATGTTGCCGAGGACGCTGGAACAGTAGAAGGCAAATGAACCAGAAGTATCCGAAACGCCTGATCGAAGTCGACCTGCCCATCCGGCGCATCTCCGCTCACGCCCGGCGCGAGAAGTCTATTCGCCATGGCCACATCTCCACTCTTCATATATGGTGGGCACGTCGGCCGCTGGCTGCCTGCCGCGCCGTGATCTGTGCGTCGCTTTGGCCCGATCCAGCAGATCCACTCTGTCCGCAGAGTTTTCGGGATCGTGCCACGAAGATCATCTTCGATTTCGCTTCAGCTGCGGTGCGTAGCAAGGAATTGGGCGAAAGCTGTGAACACGAGACGTGGATCAAGTGGCAGGCGATGGCTCAAAAGGGTGCTCTGGACAGTCACAATGAAGCCCACTGGAACATCTTGCGCTTTGCACTGCTCGACTTCATCGCCGACTTTGCCAACTGGGACAACTCGGCCGTCACTGAATACTTGGAAACGAGCCGGGCACTCACGCAAGCTGCACATGGAGCATTAGGTGGCGAACCGGGAACTCGACCGTTGGTTGTGGATCCTTTTGCGGGCGGTGGCTCCATTCCCCTCGAAGCTCTGCGTATGGGTGCGGACGCATTTGCGAGCGATCTGAACCCCATTCCTGTTCTCCTCAACAAGGTCGTGCTCGAATACATTCCGCGGTATGGTCAGCGACTCGCCGATGAGGTTCGCAAGTGGGGTGAGTGGTTGAAACATGAGGCAGCTATAAAACTGGCGGACTTCTATCCCCGAGGCGACGACGGCGCGATACCGATGGCTTATTTGTGGGCTCGGACGATTCAATGCGAAGGTCCTGGTTGCGGTGCTGAGGTACCCTTGATTCGCTCGCTCTGGCTGGCCAAAAAGGGCAGCCGATCTATCGTGCTACAAATGAGACCGAAACGCACCGAGAAGCGTGTTGAATTCACGATCATGACGAAGAAACCGGGCGGGTGGGTTGACGAAAGCGACCCAACGGCTACGGCTGTTCCGTCAAACCTAGATGGAACCGTAAAAAGAGGTTCTGTAACTTGCCCTTGCTGCGGGTATACCACGCCGGTCGCGAGAGTTCGCGCTCAGCTATTATCCCGACACGGCGGCGCTGATGATGCAAGGTTAATGTGCGTTGTCTCAAGCAAAGAAGGGGAACAAGGTCGCTTTTACCGTTTACCAACCAGTCAGGACTTTCTTGCGATCGACAAGGTCAAGGCCGAGCTAAGCAGAAACCAAGCGTCAAATCGCGAACGACTGAGCCGTATCCCGGATGAGCTGATCTCTCTCAATGAAATCCGCCGTATTAGCGTTCCTCTCTATGGAATGACCCGTTGGGGAGACTTGTTCTCGTCGCGGCAGGCGCTAGCGTTGTCAACATTGGTAGATCTCGTTTTGAATATCGGGCAAGACCTGCGAAAGAACAACACAGACCCGCAGTTTTCTGCCGCTATCCAGACTTGCTTGGCTCTAGCTGTTAGTCGTCAGTCCGACTACACAACTTCACTTTGCTCTTGGCACACCACTGGAGAGAAAGTGAACCATACGTTTGGGCGCCAGGCGATCCCAATGTTTTGGGACTTTACCGAAGTATTCCCACTCTCGCAGAAGAGCGGTGACTTTGGCGGGGCTCTCGACTGGGTAATCTTCGTATGCGAAGAGCAATCAAGAATCAACCTGCATGGAGGGCTCATCCAGCAGGCATCAGCAACTACACATCCGCTGCCAGAAGATTCAGCAAGCGCTTTGGTTACAGATCCGCCCTATTACGACTCCGTTCCATATGCATACTTGTCAGACTTCTTCTACGTCTGGCTGCGGCGAATGCTCTATCAAATCTACCCCGAAATGCTGCAAGGGAATGAGGTTCCAAAAGCTGCAGAAATTGTGGTTGACCGTCCCCATGAGCTTAGCAACTCGACTAAGGACATTGCCTTTTACGAACGGGAACTTGGTAAGGCCTTCTCTGAAGCTCGCAGGGTAATTCGACCAGAGGGGGTTGGAGCGATCGTTTTTGCGAGTAAAACAACCTCGAGCTGGGAGGCCATCCTAAAGGCGGTAGTTGATGCAGGGTGGATTATTACTGGTTCTTGGCCGATCGACACTGAGATGGAGGCCCGAATAGCTGCGGCGGGGCAGGCTAGGCTCGCCTCCTCTGTACACCTGGTCTGTCGCCCACGTAAGCATCCTGATGGTTCTAACCAAGCCGATGAGGTAGGCGACTGGCGCGATGTCTTGCAAGAATTGCCGCGCCGAATTCACGATTGGATGCCTCGTCTTGCCGACGAAGGTGTGGTAGGGGCGGACGCGATCTTTGCATGCCTCGGTCCGGCGCTGGAAGTTTTCTCACGCTACTCCCGTGTAGAGAAGGCGAACGGCGACACAGTCGTCCTGCGCGAATATCTGGAACACGTGTGGGCGGCAGTAGCCAAGGAGGCCCTCACCCAAGTCTTTAAAGGCGCCGATGCTACCGGCTTTGAACCTGATGCACGGCTCACCGCCATGTGGCTTTGGACGCTGAACGCGCCAATTGCGAACGGCAACACTGAAGAGCGCGAAGAGGAAGACACCGACGAGGATGAAGCAGCCGCGAAGAAACCGAAGGCCGCCGGCTTCAAGCTGGAGTACGATGCGGCGCGCAAGATTGCGCAGGGGCTCGGTGCCGCACTCGAGACCCTGACACATCTGGTCGAGATCAAGGGTGACGAAGCGAGGTTGCTGCCTGTCGCAGAGCGCACACGCCATCTCTTCGGCAAGGACGAGGAAGAAGCAGCGAGGCCAGCGCGGAAGAAAGTCTCGGCACAAATGAATATGTTCGCGGAACTGACCGGAGCCGAAGACACCGAGACTGCCTGGCAGGAAAAGACGGTGACGCGCGCCGGGGAGCCGTCTCTGGACCGGGTGCACCAGGCAATGATCCTGTTTGCCGCAGGGCGCGGCGATGCGCTGAAGCGCTTTGTCGTCGAGGATGGCGTTGGGCGTGATGGCAAGTTCTGGAGGCTAGCGCAGGCGCTCTCGGCGCTTTACCCAACTGGGACGGACGAGCGGCGCTGGGTCGAAGGTGTTATGGCCCGCAAGAAGCAGTTCGGATTTTAATGGTTTCGACACGCAGCAAGGAGTGATTGGGATGGCGCTCAAGCCTTGGTTCAAAGTTGTTACACCACGCGAGGACCTGCGGGAAGGCAAGCCTCTTGATGCGAGTGAATTTGCCGTGCATCTGGATCAGGTGCGCGATGGTCGGGCTCCTGATGTCTATCAAAAGCCAGCGCGGTTCTTTGAGCGGACGTTCCTGACAAAAGGCCTGACGGGTGTCGCTGCCGAAGTGCTGCGGCGCCTGAGTGGCGAAAAGACGGAAACATCGGCCGTCTTCAACATGACTACTCAATTTGGCGGCGGCAAGACCCACTCGCTCACGTTGCTCTATCACCTGGCGAACAACGGCGCGAAGGCGAAGGAGTGGCAGGGTGTCGGCAGGCTATTGCAGGCTGCTGGATTGACCTCCGTTCCGAAGGCAGAGGTCGCGGTATTTGTCGGCACGGAATTCGATCCGCTCTCCGGGCGTGGTGGCGTAGATGGAACACCGATACGCAAGACGCCGTGGGGAGAGATCGCATTTCAACTCGGCGGCGAGAGTGCGCTGAAGGTGCTTGCCGAGCATGAGCGCCAGGGCATCGCGCCGGGCGGCGATGTGATCAGAGCCTTCCTGCCGAAGGACCGGCCGGTGCTGATTCTGATGGACGAGTTGATGAACTTCGTCAGCCGTAGTCGAAAGACCGGCATGGCGAGCCAGCTTTATGCCTTTCTTCACAACCTGAGCGAAGAGGCACGCGGGCGCGACAACATGGTGTTGGCGGTGTCGATTCCGGCCTCCGAACTGGAGATGAGCGCCGATGACCAGTCGGACTATGAGCGCTTCAAGAAGCTGCTCGATCGGGTCGGGAAGGCCGTAATCATGTCGGCGGAGTCAGAGACCTCGGAGATTATTCGCCGTCGGCTCTTTGAGTGGGACGAAAACGCGGTGGATACAGAAGGCCGCGTGTTGCTGAACCGTGACGCATTGAATAGCTGCAGCGAGTTCGGTGAATGGGTGAAGGATCACCGTCAGCAGGTTTCGGAGCAGTTCACATTCGATTCGGCGCGTGAGGCCTTTGCCTCGGCTTTTCCGTTCCATCCGACAGTGTTTTCTGTTTTTGAGCGCAAATGGCAAGCGCTCCCACGCTTTCAGCAGACGCGCGGCATTCTTCGATTGCTGGCGTTATGGGTTTCGCGCGCCTACCAGGAAGGTTATAAGGGAAACCATCGCGATTTTCTCATCGGACTGGGAACTGCACCGCTGGATGATCCCCAGTTTCGCGCCGCGATGTTTGAACAGCTTGGCGAGCATCGGCTCGAAGCAGCCGTGACCACGGATATTTGCGGCAAGAATGATTCACATGCCGTGCGGTTGGACAACGAAGCAATTGAGGCGATTAAAAAGGCCCGGCTGCATCGCAAGGTGGCGACCACGATTTTCTTTGAGTCCAATGGCGGCATGACACGCGCCGAAGCCTCCGCACCGGAGATCCGCTTGGCAGTTGCCGACCCTGACCTAGATATCGGCCACGTCGAAACAGTTCTGGATGCCTTGACCGAGGCCTGCTACTACCTCACAGTAGAACGGAATCGGTATCACTTTAGCTTTAAAGAAAACCTGAACAAGCGGTACGCCGACCGCCGCGCCAACATCAAAGACGGAATCATTAGCGAGCGTGTCCGGGAAGAAATCGAGAGTGTTTTCGCCGCGAACAGTGGGATCAGTCCGATCTATTTCCCTGAAAACAGCGGCAAGATTCCCGACAAGCCCGTATTGACCTTCGTTGTGCTCGCACCGGAGCAGAGCGTAGAGGATGAGAAACGGACCAAGACTTTTATAGAAAGCGCAATCCGGGAACACGGAACGACAGGGAGGACCTACAAAAGCGGACTCATCTTTGTAGCATGCGGTTCGGCCGCTCCTCTCTATGAAGACGCAAGACGCCTGCTCGCATGGCAGGAGATCGAGCAGGAACTGCCCCAGATCAGCGCGGATGATTCGCAGGTTGCGCAGCTTTCAGGCAACATCAAGAAAGCAAAGTTTGACCTCAAAGAATCTGTGTGGCGCAACTACAATACCGTCGCGCTGCTCGGGAAGGATAACTCGGTTCGCCTCATTGACCTCGGCAAGCCCCATTCAAGTGCTGCGGCTTCAATCATCCTGTTCATCCTGAATGAGCTGATGAACGTGGATGAGGTGCAGAAAGGGATTACGCCAAACCTGCTGGTGCGCAATTGGCCACCGGCGCTACCGGAGTGGAACACACGCGCAGTGCGAGATGCCTTCTATGCCTCACCGCTTTTCCCCCGGCTGCTCGATTCCGAGGCCATTCGGGAAACCATTGCGCGGGGTGTTTCTAACGGCCAAATCGCCTACGTTGGCAAAGCTGGAAATGGGAAATACCTGCCTTTTAATTTCGAGCGTACAATCACAGCCTTCGACGTCGAAATCTCCGAAGAGATGTACATCATCACCAAGGAAACAGCTGAGGCATACCGGCAACAAATGGCGAAGCCCGAACGTCCTGCCGAAACCGAGCCGCTCTTTCCTGGTATCGATGGCGTTGCCGCGACCGGGTCACAGCCGATTTCTGCGAAGCCAACGCAGGGTCCCGTTGGTCAGAAGAGCGGGCCGAGCGCTACCCAACTCCCGCTGGAGCTTACCTGGTCAGGAGAGGTGCCATCTCAAAAGTGGATGAATTTCTACACCAAGTTTCTGACACAGCTCGGAGTAGGGAATGATCTCAGCCTTAACGTCAGTGTGAAGTGCAAGCCACAGGGCGGGTTGTCACCCCAGAAGGTGGAAGAGATTAAAAGCGCCCTCCGCGAACTGGGCCTTGACGATACTCTCAATTAGTCTCCAGCTGTCAGATCCCTTCAGGCTTGTCATAGGCCAGCCCAATCTCGGCATATGTTGAGCCGGGAGCGGGAATGAAGCTATATTGTTGTCAACCAGTTCGACCGGCCCAGCGAGGATTGCGATGCGGTTTTTCCCCAAGCGCACCCAATCCGTTGCCGTCCTTGTCACGTGTACGGTCGCGATCATTCTCGTTGTTGCGTTTGTTCGTTACCGCACTCGGCGGCGGATCAACTCAGACACTGCCGACGCGCTCCTGCAGCGTGCCGACGATATGTCGTGGCTCAACAGCTGGATTGAAGCGGAGCCCCTGTATCGCAGGGCCGAAATTCAGTTCGTGCGCAACCATGAACCCGCTAAAGCGTTGTATGCCCACGTCAGCGAAATGCAGGCGCTGAGCGAGTCGTCGATCACAATTCCTCAACAAATCGCGGAACTTCGGCAGGATCTGACCCTGCCAGCGGCGCATGACAGGGAGACGAGGCTTCGCATTCTCACAATACTGGGCATGCTTGAGGTGAATTATGACTCGGCGATGGCGCGTAAGACCTGGACTGAGGTGGAAACTCTGGCGCTCAAACAGCACCATTATCTCCTCGCATCGCGTGCTGTTGGCGAACAAGGAATAGCGGCGTTCCTGCTCGGCGATATTGCAACCGCGAAGAAGGACGTGGTTCGGGCGTGGATGGTCGCCAAGGTTGCCGACCCCGCCGCCCACATTCGCTATGCCAGCATGTACGGCACGGGTCTGGTCGAGCTTCATAAATATAAGGAGGCGCTCGGGCCTCTCAACGAGGCGATCAAGGTAGCCGCAAAGACGCCCGGCGCCGCCTATCCCACAATTGCAATCACGGCCAAAATCGAAGCCCTTAGCGGCCTCGGAGAGAACAATCAGGCTCTCGCATTGGCGGCAAGCGAGATGAAGCGGGTCTCCGCATACCATTTGGCCGGCCATCTCTATGAGCTTTATCAGACAACGGCTGATGTGTATGAGCGCATGGGCCAATGGGACCAGGCCATTTCCGATCTCAATCGCTCAGCTGTGTATTCCAAACAGCTCTTCTATTGGAGAGGACTGACGCAAGTGGACGGGCTCCTCGCAAAGGCTTACCTGCACCAGGGGGCTCTCCAGCCAGCACTGACCGCCATCGACGAAGCCATCGATGCCAACAGGAAAATTCCGGATGAACTCTATTTCGTTCCGCGTGATCTCGGCATAAAGGCACAGATTCTCGCACGGCTCGGCAGGACAAAGGCGTCGAATGATCTCTATGAAAAGAGCGCCGATATGCTGGACGCGCTCCTTACCCGGGTCCCGACGCCCACAGTCGAACGCCAGTTGTTGAACGATTTGAGGCTCGTGTACGCCGGGTACTTCATTTCCCTCATTCATCAGGGAAGGCCGGCTGACGCTTTCCGCGTGATCGAGCGGGCACGCGGCCGAGTGGAAGCACAGCTTCTCACTCACCATGAGATCATCGCGCCGCATCAACCGAGTGAAGTCGAGATTCGTCTCACGAAACTTAACCTGGAACTGCTGGACGCCGATAGCACATCAGCTCGAAGCCACATACTCGAAGCCGTCTACAGCACTGAGCAGCAACTCGGCGATAACCAAGAGGCCGACTTCGCTCCACCTATTCCCGTCGCGTTGAATAGACTCCGGAGCGATTTGCACCCTTCTGAACTCTTCGTCGAATATGTGCTCTCGGAGCCGGTCTCTTATGCACTTGCCGTAACGCGAACGACGGTCCATTGTTATGCGCTTCCTGCAAGAGGCGTCATGCAAAAGGAGGTCATGCAGTACCGTTCCGAACTAATGGCGAAGAAGACCGATCCGGCTCTCGGCCAAAAGCTCTTTAAGAGCCTCCTGGGAGGGATACCCGAATTCAATCTGAAACCAGATCTGATCGTGGTGCCGGACGGAGACTTGAATCTCCTTCCGTTTGCCGCCATGATGAATGGCGGTCAATATGTCCTGGCTTCACACATTGTGAGCGTGGCGCCATCCGGCACTGCATTCGATCTGCTGAGGCACCGCCCCGCGCTGAATGATCAAGACACCAGGCTTCCGTTTCTTGGTGTGGCGGCATGGACCGCCAGAGCGCGGCCGGACAACCTTCTCGCCCTCATACGCCGGGCCGTTTCAGTGCCGGAGAGACGGGAGCTTGTTTCACTTCCTGAAAGCAGGTATGAGGTTGAAACCGTTGCCGACGACTTTCCTGGCCCCGACACCATCCTCTTAGGTACACACGCAACCGAAACGGCATTCAAGCGGCTTCCCCTCAGCCGCTACAAAGTCATTCACCTGGCGCTGCACGGCTACGTCGATCCCGAGTTTCCGGACCGGTCAGCGTTAGTGTTCGCCCCTGAAGAGCCGCCCAGAGATGACGGCCTTCTCCAGATACGTGAGATCCGGCGATTGCCACTGGACGCCAGTCTCGTGACACTCTCCGCATGCGACACCGGCTTGGGGCCCATCGGTGAAGAAGGTGTGGGCAATATTGTCAACGCGTTCATCGATTCCGGAGCCCGCAGCGTGGTTTTCACGCTCTGGGCAGTTGAGGACCAGGCCACAACCCACCTTATGATCGGATTTTATCGCCATCTCGGCAGTCACGAAGCAAAGGCCGAGGCTCTCCGAAGCGCCCAGTTGGAGATGCTGCATTCAGGCGCGCCACCCTACTACTGGGCTGCTTTCGAGTTGGACGGCGAGCCAGCGGACGGTCTCTTTGGACCCCTGACAAACGACATTCCCCACAGGAGAAACGATGACGAACTCCAACAGTCAGCCCGCGGCGGCCGTTGAACTCTCAACGGCGGATCGGCACTTGATCCTTGAGAACGTACTCTCCGCCCTTCGGAAGAGGTTCTATTCTCCGGAAAGACTGAACGGAGACTGGCAGGCAGCGGTGGAACGCCATAGGGCCGTCATCGAAGAGAGCCCCGATGCGAATGCATTTGAGAACGCCATGAGCGCACTGCTCAAAGAACTGCGCACATCGCACCTCGGATTCTTTCACAGCAATGCGCGTCGGGCATCGAGCCGCGCCGCTCTCAGCGCCACTTACATGGAGGATGAAACGCCGCACGGAAGGCGCTGGATCTTCCAGGACGTTCATGCCGGTGGGGCGGCGGCGGTCGCCGGTATCGAGCCGGGTGACATCCTTCTCAGTGTGGCAGGCCGCGAAATCAATCCGCCCGAACACCCGGTCTTTCCCATGGGAGGAAGGACCGCGGTCGAAGTTGTCGCTCTCGAATCCGAGAGACGCACAGTGTCCGTCAATGTGGCTCGCCCCAAAGGAAAAAAACTTCATTTCATTGAACCCACGCTCGTCGAAGCTCGGCATTTGGAAGACTCCATCGGCTACGTAAAGATCGCCATGTTTCCAGGCATGGTGGGGGTCGAGGTAGCCAATGAGATCATCCGGGCAATTCGGGAACTGGGTTCAGTGGAGGGCCTCATCGTCGATCTTCGCGGGAATACGGGCGGGGGGATCGCCGCCTTGCGCGTGATGAGCCTGCTAACGCCCGGAAAAGTCCCGGTGGGATTTGCTCTGGATCGCCGACGGTTGATGGCCAAGCTCGAAACGGAGAAGCATCGTTTCCCGCGATTCTCGCGGATACCTGACTCAACGAGGTTTCTCTGGATGCTTGCGCTGCAGTTCGCTCCCGCAATGGTTCGGAAGAAGCCGGTCGTTCTCGAAACCGAGGGGCTGGGCAAGCAGAGCTTCCATGGGCGAGTCGTTCTGCTGGCAGACCGTCATACGGCAAGCGCAGCTGAAATGATCGTGGCGTTTGCACGAGAGAATCATCTCGCCACAGTTGTTGGCGAAAAGACCGCCGGCCGGCTTCTATCCGCCACCTCTGTCAAGGTGGGCCACGGTTTTAGGCTGGCCTTGCCTACAGGCGCCTATTACACATGGAAAGGATCGATTCTCGAAGGCACGCCTATTGAGCCGGATGAACTGGTTGAATTCGATTGGCGCGAACGGCGAACTGGCAAAGATGGTCAACTCAAAGTCGCAATCAATCGCCTCGAAGGTTCTGCGGCGCCGCGAGCCGGTTGCGAAGTTCGGTCCCAGTGCGATCAGGCGCTCCTTTGAGAGCTTCTTGTATCCTCCAGATATTCCCCGCGTTCGAAGGCCTCGGCTTCGCGCTTGCTCTCGCGCGTTCGAAGGAGTTCGGCATGCTTGGGCGCGAAGACAAATTCCTCTAGGAATTTAAGTCGGTGCGGCGATGCCCGGCGCGTGACGAGCAGATCGCGATGCTCCTTGCAGAATTTCTGAAGGGCGTCAAATTCGATGAGATAGCTTACGACACCGGTTCTCGATTCGCGTCGTACGGATTTGAGCAGACCCAATTCGATCCACCGGGTCGCCTGGCTGCGTCTGATGCGCAGGTGCGTACAAACCTCACGCAGGCTCAGCGCATCCGTGCTGAGATGCGTGTGTTCACGGCGATAAAGAAGGTTATAAAGGCTTTTCGCGTTATAGCCGAATCGAAGCGCTGCGGCGTGCACGCCGTGGTCCGAGATGTACTCGACCAGTTCCTCCGTCCTCTTCGGCTCGAAATTGTGCCGGGAGACAGAACCAGGGCGCTGGATCCCGTGTCTGGTCATGAAATCCCAGCATGCGCGCTCTTTCCTGCCGGTTAGAGCAGCCAGCTCCTTGCAAATCGTAACCGGGTGTTTGTTTTGGCGCATGATCTCGACAGCTTCTGGCGGAAATCGCCGCCACGTTCGGCGATTCGGTGCAGGATCGATAGGGGAAGAAGAAGGCATACCTCACCTCTGTCTCCATGTACACACAAATGGGCGAAAAGGAAGAGAGGGACAGCACTTATCTCTAACGTTCTGTTTCAACCTGGTGCAGGCAGAGAAGACTACAAAGACAAAAGCAATGTGGAAAACTGGCCCTCTATTCCTATAAGGCATTTTGTTGATGCCTTTGGTGCACATGTAATGAAATTTTTGTCGAATTCTCTTGACGAGTTGCCCGTCCATGATGAGGTTTTCACTGTGCAAGCAAAGGGTTGGTCCCCTTCTCTAAACTGGTCTGTCTTCCAGAAACGCCGATATCGGGCTAAAATCGACGCATCATCATGGGCTTCGGCCCGTTCGACGTGTTGAACCAAGCAGTGATAGCCACGAACGAAGAGCTCCTATGGATCCCCGGCCTTCCCTCCCCGCCGGCGATTACTGGTACCTGGGCTCGCCTGATCCGGCGATCGATCAGCTGTTTCGGCGAGCGTGCGGCCTCGCGTGGCCATACGCCGTCTATTGCGCGAAGTACTATCACAACGATCCCGATTTCGCGTACGACCTGATGGATGCGGCAGTTCAGAATGCGGAGCGGTATTACGAGCGCTTCGATGGCAAGCGAACGGTGCTGCAGCTCACTTACAGAATCACGTCCGTTATCAAACGGCTATCGAAACAGCGCGCCAATAGGGGTGAATTGACGGTCGGGTCGGTATCCGAGTTGGAACTGCTCGCGCGCAACTTTGCGGTCAAACCTGAAATCGAACAGGACGCGTTCATGGGGCAGGTCTTTGAGCGCATGACCCCGCGCATGCGGCGAATCGTCCTCTGGCGGCTTGCCGGGCACACCTGGCGTGAGATCGCGGATGAACTCGGCGCAGACCACATCACCGTGTGGCGACAGGCCAAGAAAGAGATTCTTGGACTGCTCGAACTCAAATCTGATACCCCTGATGCGGAAGAACGAGGTGAGAAAGATTAAGGGAAACACCAATCCCGAACAATGGTTTGTCGAACAGTTGCGCGCCTATACGCAACGACAGCCGCGGAGCGCACGTACTCCCGAATGTCCCGATGATTCCTTCCTGCGCGAATATGCGGCAAGGCCGCGGTCCTTTTCCCTCTCGGATCCCCGCGTGCAACACGTAACATCCTGTGGCCATTGCCTACCAGCTCTGCTTGACTTCCGCTCGACAGTCGCTGTCCGCCGCCCTTCACCGGCGCGCATCGCTGCCATCGCGGCGCTGTGCGCTGCCTGCCTCGTTGTCGGGTTTGTAATTGCCAAATACTGGAATCGGCAACCTTCGATCGTGTCGAATCCACCCGCCGGCCAGCAGGCATCCGCCGCTCTTGACCGAACGCTCGACCTCACCAACTATGGAACCCTCCGCGGAGCCGAAGAGCAGCCGCCAAAGCCGCCACTCAATCTTCCCGCAGCCCTTTTGCATGTCAACCTGATCCTTCCGCGCTTCAGCCAAGCCGGATCGTACACCATCATCGTGCTAGCGGGCCGCGAAGGCACGGATCGTATCGCCTTTGCCACTGGAACGGCGAGTATTGCCGGCAATCAAACGAAGCTGACCATAACGCTCGATCTGCGCCGGGCCAAACCCGGAAGTTATGTTCTCCTCACCGAACTGCGCGGGCAGGATGACTGGTACTCCTATCCGCTCAGGATTCAGTGAGGGAGTAACTCCCGAAACCATCAACCGGCTCGGCATCCCGCACCGCCGCACCGCCTACAACCACCCCGAAGGCAACAGCTACATCGAACGCTTCCACCGCAGCTTGAAAGAAGAGGAGGTCTAGATCAACGAGTATCAGCGCCTCGACCACGCACAGCGCTCCATCGCTCTGTGGATCGAGGAATATAATCACGACCGTCCACATCGTGGACTCAGGGGCCGAACGCTGCACGAATCCCGTGCCGCCTTCCAAGCCAAAACACTTACTTCAAACACGGCCTCATCTGTCTAAATCAGCAGGGTGCACTACACATGTGTCCTATCGCATGAGTGACATCAAAGAATGAGGCCATATCCCGCCTTTTAGCGAGGGTGACTTTTACCGACCCAAGACCCTACCAATAGCGGGTAGCAACCACCTCGACTTTAACAGGCAGATAATCCACCTTTTTTACATGGAGCACGATCTGCACATTTTTGTTCTGCCATCCGTGGGGAGCGTTCCTGAGCAGGGCATTCATATCTTGTGCATTTGCGAGATATTCCGCCGCAGCCTGCGTCCCAGCCTCCCCAATACCTGCAACGGTCAGAGCAGGCCCGCCCGTTTTTGATTGCAGCAAACGCGAAATCAGCGCGTAATCGTCGGTTGTGCTGTCAGCAGTGATGGACCAGCTTTTCGCAGGTTGGCCCCGCTCTTCAATACTAGTGCCGTCATGCAGCGAAAAGGGCAGGTCATTTGTAACCTGGAGTGTCCATGGGTTGTTGAAACCGCCGACTAAGATAACGGGCCGATTCCGCAGATCCCCAAACGCCACATCCTTACCGGAGCGGAGGGCAAAACGAACCCTCCAGTTGCTCATCAATGTTGTTATCTGAACTACAGCAGCCAAATCACCTAAGGTCACAAAGGTGTCAGGCGTGGGGATTAAGTCGCTGACAGAAATCGAGCTTTTGGGCGTCAATCTGACGTAAAACTCCGGTCCATTATTGGAAATCCCGCGATCCGCTCGATATTTAGCAAGGTAGCTCGGCGTGAATCTGTAGGCTGCATTCGACCCCAAGTAGACTAGTGCCGGTTGACCGGTACTAGTGAACGGAGACCAGAACTGACGCTGAGCAGATTCGCTTGGCCGTACAAGCAGGTAGGTTGTGGCTGCAATGCCGAGAGAGGCGAGCAGAATAATCGTTAACACGTATGCTAGCCGCAAGCGCCTAGAGGCAGGTTCGGTACCTTCAGTTTCAGGCAGAGCAGCGTCCTCTGCTGCTGGCTCAAAACCTGCGGGTGTAGCCTCCAGCATCTCTGAGGAAAAATTTGCACGGTAGGAGCCGGGGTGCAGCTCGATATGAATCAAAGCGGTTTCCTGCTCCCGGCTCTGGTAGTACTGAGCAAGCCGCTTGCGAACATCGGCAGCACGCACGCGCACGACTGGATCTTCAGCGGTGTCATATGCCGGGGACCGGCCAAAGACTTTTACACCAATGACTCTTTCCTTCAGCGCATCATTTTGCGACTTGAGCGAGTACTCCACTATGTAACTGAGCAGTTCCTGGCATTGCCTGCTGGCTCGGAAGTGACGACTCTTCAGAATGCGCGAGAGCTCGGTACGAACGACCTCAACATCGCAAGCTTCAGTCGCGTATGGAGCAATTTTGGAACTCATCGAGGTTGAATTCCGCAGCGTTGGGGCAAGTGATCCTTCCATAACCTCTAACGGGAGGTATATTACCTCCCAGCTAAGCGACTGTAAAGGCAGGAGTATAGGGATGACTGGAAGTCACTACCGTAATTCACCTTGTCGCCCGTGCGACCCATGCTGCTACATGCCTGAGGATTCGACCGAAAAGACGACAGCACCGGTCGATGGGAGTACATGCGGCATTCAGGAGGCTAAAATCATGAGGAAGAACTGGGCTACTCATCGGGTAATACAATTTGGACTGATTTTCGGTTCGCTGTTCCTGTTCGCCGTCTGCGTCCTTCACGCGCAGGATCAAACGACCACTTCGACACTCAGGGGTACCGTAGAAGATAACACGGGAGCTGTTATACCGAACGCGACCGTTACGCTTACAGGCCAAGACAATGGCATCGCACGCGCCCTGACGACGGACGCAGAGGGCAATTTTGCGATTCGGCTCCTGCCGCCGGCGACCTACAATCTGAAAGTCGAGTCAAAGGGTTTCAAGACCTATTCCCAGCGCGGCATCAGCCTCCTGCCGGGCCAGACCGCGACCCAGAATGTGCAACTTTCGGTGGGATCTGCGACTCAACAGGTGGTGGTCAGCGGTCAAGCACCACTTTTGAACACAAACGACGCCAACTTGTCGGCAGAAGTTACATCAAAGCAAGCGGTTGAACTGCCACTTAATCTGCGGAATATCTATGGGCTCGCAACCCTCAACTCGTCAGTCCAGAATTCAACCGAGTCGCAAAAGGTGAACGGCGGTGGGACGCAGGACACTGCCGATCAGGACATTTCTTTTCTCAACTTCGGCGGCGGGTACTTCGGGACAACCGCCTTTCTGCTCGACGGAATCTGGGACACTGCATCGGATTGGGGAGCGGTTGTTTACGTGCCATCCGTGGACAGCGTAGAAGAATTCAAGATCCAGACCAATTCATTTACAGCACAATACGGCTTTAGCACCGGCAATGTGATCAACGTTGTGACCAAGTCCGGGACGAGCGATTTTCACGGCGATGCGTATGAATTTTTGCGGAATGACAAGTTGGATGCGAACTCCTATTTTAACAATTTCAATGGTCTACCCAAGCCGTCCTTCCGGCGCAATCAGTTCGGGATTTCAGCTGGCGGCCCGCTATACATCCCCCACATATACGAACAACGGCAGAAGACATTTGTCTTTGGCCTCTATGAGGGCCTGCGCCAGAGCACTCCAGCAACGTTCACGGCCACCATTCCAACCCAGAACTTTCGTACCGGAGATTTTTCAGCGCTGCTGGGTCATCAGATAGGAACAGACGCACTGGGGCGCCCGATCCTCAGTGGGCAGATATACAACCCTTTTTCAACCCGCGCGATCACGGCTGGACAGATCGACCCTGTTACCGGACGGACCGCAACTGCTTCCGGTTATATTCGTGACCCCTATCCAAACAATCAGATTCAAGCCGCAATCAATTCTGTCGGGGCGGCCTTGTCCAGGTTTTATCCCGCGCCCACAAACAACGCACTGGCCAACAACTTTGCGGCGAGCGCCTCTGCTCCTGCAAGTTCGAATGAATATCTGATTCGTGTGGACCACAACGTCAGCGATGCCACTCGCATCTATGGCCGCTGGGCGCAGAAATTCGAATTCAAGACAAATTCGCCGACCTTTTACGGAGCGAATGACCCCGGAGGTCCAGGGAATGTTCGTCCGAACAATCGATTCAGCTTTGCGGCTGGCATGAGTCACATCTTTAACGCCAAGACTGCGATGAGCGCAAATATCGGCCTAAGCCGCTGGGCAGAGGGTTCGCAGACCCAGGGCTATCCGTTCGATCAGTCAAGTGTAGGCCTACCTGCTTCCCTCAATGCCAACTCGCCCATTTTCCCGATCATTAATGTTGAGGGGCAAGCATCACTGGGACCGGTACAAGGGGACGAGGGCACAGCGTTTCGTAATGTTGGCAGCGCAAGCGTGGATTTTACCAGAACGGAAGGCAGACACGACCTCTCCTTTGGTTTTATGGTTGCGGTGATGCAGAACAACAGCACGAATCTCCCAAGTACAGACTTCTCCTTTGATCATGGCTTCACTGATGGACCCGATCCAACACAGGCAGCATCATCGACAGGTTTTGGCTATGCCTCATTGCTGCTGGGCACCGCAGCAAACGGCTCGACTGCGAATAATTTCAACCCTGCGATTACGAAGAAGTACTGGGGATTCTATGGGCAGGACAACTGGAGGATCACTCAAAGCCTGACTCTGAACCTTGGGTTGAGATACGAGTGGCAGCAGCCGCCGACTGAGCGGGACAATCGGCAGGCATATTTTGATTACCAAGCAATCAACCCGATCAGCAAGGAAGTAGGCATAACTTTGCCAGGTGAACTCGTATACAACGGTGGTAGCCACCGTCGGGGCCTCTACGATACCTCATACACGAATTTTGCACCGCGGGTTGGATTTTCTGACCAACTCACGAAACGGCTGGTACTCCGCGGCGGATACGGGATATTCTTCGCGCCCCAATACTTCGGCGGCGGATACAACCCTGGATTCAGCCAAAGTACACCCTATACCAGCAGTATAGACGGCGGATTGACTCCTTTTACCACTCTGAGCAACCCTTTCCCCTCAGGCCTGATTACGCCAACTGGCCGTTCTTTAGGCGCGCTACAGGATGTCGGGTTTTCGACCACGGGTGTTCCCAGCGACCGTCACTCTCCTTATGTCCAGCAGTATTCGCTTGGCCTGCAATACGGCTTCACAGCGAACGATGTCTTGACGGTGAGCTACGTCGGCAATCATGGCACGCATCTTCTGCTCAGTGGCTTTAATCACAGCCAGCTCAATCCATCCTATTTGCCCCAAGGCTCTGCACTTCTTGCGCCAGTTGCGAATCCGTTTTATGGATCCATCATGAACAGCGGGTGCGGACTGAACGAACCCACAATACCGAAGGGGCAGTCGCTCCAGCCATTTTCACAGTATTGTGGAGTAAACGAGCCGCAGGCGCCGGTTGGGTTTTCACTCTACGATGCGTTACTGGTCAACTATAATCACAGGTTCCACAACGGGTTGAATGTGCTGGTGTCATACACCTTCTCAAAGTTCCTGGATAATGTCGAAGGAACAAACAACTGGGCGGTGGTAGGGGATCCTGGAGCAGTGCGCAATTACTACGATCTGGCGGCGGAGAAGTCCGTCGATGGTACCGATACCCCTCACAGCCTCGTCGTTAACTACATATACTCGCTCCCCATCGGACGAGGAAAGATGATTGGAAACAATATGAGCCGCGCTGTCAACTCAGTTGCCGGAGGATGGCAGGTATCAGGGATCACAAGTCTGAAGTCGGGAATCCCCCTCGGAATCACGGGTGGCGGTAATTCGAACCTGTTCGGAGGTAATCAGCGGCCGAACGTCATAGGAAATCCGCATCTCGATCACAAGACCATCAATGAGTGGTTCAATACTCAGGCATTCGCTCCGGCCGCCCCGTACACCTTTGGCGATGTACCTCGTTACTTCTCAAACTTGAGAGCGCCGGGTTACGCGAATTGGGATACAGCCATCGAGAAATACTGGTACTTGCCGAAGGAACTGAGGTTGCAAGGCAGGGCGGAGTTTTACAACGTGTTTAATCATCCAAATTTTTATGCGCCGGACACAAACCTCACGGATGGCTCGTTTGGTACGATTCGTCAGGCGTTCGGCTCAAGGAGCATACAGTTTGCGATGAAACTCTATTGGTGATCTGATGCAAACTGCTTTGCGATCTTCAATTCGGGGCGCAGTACTTCTTGTTTGGTTCGCGTTTCTATCTGTGGGGAGTCTGCACGCGCAGTCTACAGACTCCGCCGCGGAACTGGAGCGCGCGTTAGCCCGTGCACGCTTAGAGCAGTCATCCGGACAGTACGCGGCGGCGGCAGCCGACTATGCTCGCGCAACCTCTGTTGAAAAGAAAGTTGCCGAGCTATGGGCTGATCGCGGACTGATGGAGTACCTTGCGGGACAAAAGCCGCAAGCGAGAGTCAGCTTGCGTAAGGCACTTGCGCTCAATAGCAGACTATTGACCCCTTTGCTCTTCCTCGGTAAGGTCTATGAGTCAGACGGCAAGCCGGAAGCTGCAATACCGTTGCTAAAGAAAGCTCACTCGCTGGCACCCGCAGACCCTCGGGTACTGGTGGCGCTCGGTGACGGTTATCGCGCAGCTCATGATCCGGGCGATGCTTCTCAGGTTTACACCCAGGCCGCCTTGATAGATCCAACCATGGCGGATGCATGGTTTGGACTCGGAGTGTCATCGTTATCACTGATTCAACAGGATGGGCGCGTTCTGGCTGAGAAGCACGCGACGAATGTGTGGACAGAAGCGCTCTATGCGGACGAGCTCTTCACCCAGGGGCGGTCAGTCGAGGCGGTTCACACATACGAGAAAGCTGTTGATGCAGCGTCTCCAATCCAAGCTGCCGACCTTGCCAAAACATTAAGATTGATGATTGCAAGACCTCTTATCTTCGGAGTCTCGCCCGACTCGGCGACCTTTCTTTCCAGTCTATTAGCAAGTCTTTCGGCAAAGAGCCAAGGCGTCACTGCGTCCGACTGTATCGAAGAGCCAAGACGCGACTCGATACCGGACGCGTTATTTAGGCTTCACGTCCGGACGATCTGTGAATATTGGCAGGGCGACTTCACTCGCAGTGCCAATAGCGCTTCAAGGTTGCTGGCTGCGTGGCCCGAAGACCCGGAAGGGCTGTACCTCTCGATCAAGTCCAATGAGCGGTTGGCCGTCGGCGCCTTTTCGCAGTTTGAGCAATTGGCTCCGCGCTCAGCCGCCAGCTACGACATCGTCGGTGATCTATACCGTCGCCGACAGCAACCGGACAAGGCTCTGAAGGAGTATCGCAAGGCTCTTGCTCTGGATCCGAATGACCCTGCCGCACACATTGGAACCGCAGCTGCGTACTTATCAGAGGGTAATTCGGATGGAGCGATCTCCGCCGCCCGAGCATTGCTTGCAGATCGCCCAGACGACGCGCGCCTGAATCTTTTGATGGCTGAGGGTCTAACAAATCAGCACGAATACGAGGCAGCAAAACCATATTTAAAGAGAAGCCTTTCTGTTCCTCCCGAATTGCTGCCACGTGTCCACGCATTGATGGGCAAGGTCGACGCCAATGACGGCAAGGTCGGGGATGCGATAGCGCAGTTGAAGCTCGCTCTGCCGTCAGACGAGGATGGTAGCATCCACTACCAGCTTTACCGGCTTTACCTTAGAATAGGCGATCGGGCCGCAGCTGACAGGGCGAAGGCCGGGGCTGTCGCGCTGGAACACCTTCAAATGAAGCGCGCTACTATCGCCATGGAAGAGACAGGCCAGGAGAATCCCTGACGGGCCATCCCTCTCTTTGTTTCTTTATTTCTCGAAAAATGGAGTTCTTTGAAGATGCCGGAGTGCCGCCCACGGGCCCGTCTCACCTTACTCTCTCTGCTTGTTTGCGTGATTTCGTTTGGGAGCTTGCTACCGCTGAAGGAAGCGTACGCTTCAGTTACGCTCTATCCGATTCCCGCGGAGGTCAGTTCCAGCCATTTCATTGTTCGTGTCAACGGTAAAGTAACGCCCGTGCTTCATGCTGCAGCGAAATACTATCTCCTCAATTTTGATACCTCCGGTGCTGCAACTGTGTCAGTGACTGCCGACGACCCCCACTTTTGGGATACAGGCGTGGAGGTGCGCCCCGTGCGCCTCGGTATCAGACCGCTACGCAAGGGCGCAACGATTACTTTTACGATATCGGGCCCCGTGAAATTATCGATCACCCGTCCTGGTAAGCATTTTGCGACCTCGGAAATGCTGTTTTTATTCGCCAACCCTCCGGAGCAATCCGGTTTCACTGCGCAGACACCAGGCGTTCGATACTACGGCCCAGGCGTGCATCATGGAAGCATTGATGCCCGCAGTGGGGATACGATTTATCTGTCCGGAGGCGCGGTTATCTATGGTTCGCTCAACATCTGGAAGGTGCATGACGTCCGTGTGCTAGGCCGCGGGACGATCATCTATGACGGACCCCAGGCAAGCGATCACGATGAGGGGTGGATGCACAAGCCAAACTGGCATGCGATCGTCATGGATGACGCCCGGAACATCGAGATCGACGGCATTACGTGCATCACGCGCAGCCGAACTTGGCAAATTCAGATGCGCGACTCATATCACATAGGCTTCTACGACGTTAAGGTAATCGGTGGAAATCCGAGCAATGCCAATCAGGATGGAATGGATTGGCTGGGTGGCGGGGATACCACAGTAAGCAACAGTTTCTTTCGAGCGTCTGACGATGTGTTTGCAGTTTATGGCAACTGGGACGGATATGCGCCTAAGCTGATGCGCATTCCTGGTCACAATGTCGACAACATCACAATTGAAAACAGCGTCCTTTCAACCAGCATTTCAAATATCGTCCGCGTCGGATGGCCACAGAAGACCTTCAACAGCTCGAATTTTGTGATGCGCAATATTGACGTTCTGGATACAGGCTTCGGAGGCTGCAAGGTGCCCTTCGCGCTCTTTGAACTTTGGGCAGATCCCAATGGCCATGGTGCGCACACGAATTACACCTTCGAAAATATCCGGCTGGAAAACTGGTATTCGCTTACACAGATTCGTCAGCGCAATCCCGAGATAAGGCGAATAACCTTCACGAACATATGGGCGATTGACGGCCCTGGAATGGTGCCATCGGTGCTGAAGGGCAATGTGGCAGACATCAGCTTTGAAGGTGTGAATACTGGAGGCGGGCAGGCAACAAATGATGCAGATCTGTCCTTGAAAGTCGAGGATGGAGCGAAAGAGCCAAGCTACAAAGAGGCGCCGATTGACGCGGGCTTTGCTTATCCGGACGGGTTGTTGCGTCCTAAGCAAAAAATAACGTTCACCGCCCTCGGCCCGGACAATCCACATCTGCATTATCATTGGTTCTTCGGCGACGGATCGGTCGCGAGTGGGCATCAAGTTTATCATGCCTTTCCCGATGCGCAGGGTACCTTGCTGAACGGCTCTGGACGCTTCAGGGTAATCCTTCACGTATGGGACGACTCCGATCATCAGGCATGGAGCTGGCGGTCTGTTGTGGTAGCTTCGCATCTCCATTCGGCGGTTCGTATTCAGAGCAGTCAATTCATCAGACAGTCAAGGCACATTTTCGACAAATACCTTTATGTGCCGGAGCCCGGTGGCTATACGTTCACGCTCCTTACCAGTACAAACGCTTCTATAGCGATTGACAGCATGGAGCCGGTACATAGTCCAGAAGCCCGCGCACAAGTATGCGGCTCGCCGGGCGATGCTGTTCAGGCTACACGTTTGAGCGTTGCTCTACAGTCCGGTTGGCACCATGTAAGAATCGTGCGTGGGTTTCAGATCGAGAATGCCAGCTCGGCCTTTCATGCGCCTATCCTCTTATGGGAGGGACCAGGAATTCCTTTGCAGGTTATACCCGCGAGAGCTTACTTCGGCTCCTCAGCGACAGGCAGAATAATCCCCACAGACTGAGTTAGATATTGGACAGCTATGGAGGTTCGGTGCCTTAACAGGTTGCTGAAAAAGTAACTTTAAGAAACCTCTGATCAAGCCTTTGATTGTGGGTGTGGCAAGACAATAGGCCGGACGAGGGCGAGGCTCGTAAGCGTGTGGTGATCCCCTCTTGACTGAAGGGTCGTGACTGGTCGCTGCGATCTGCGAAGTGTGAGTCAGGCGGCTTGGGAAGTGTCGAGGCTCTCTGCCAGGTTCCATGGCAGCAGATCGGCGATGCGGCTGATGGGGTGGTCGGCGAAGTGGCCTGCCCGGTAATTTGGATTATCGAGATAGCTAGTGTAGCGCAACGGGTTGTGCATCTATCCCACCGCCGGGGGTGTGGGAAGCGTTCTATAAGAGGGGATGTCAAGAGAAAACACCTCTCCCGAGTTGCGGAGGTGAGATGTTTCTGCGACATCCGGCCCCTGCTGGCTAGTGCGATGCTCTGTGCCGAAGCATGGCGATGGGGAGCGCTTCGGTAAGGAGATTGGATCATCGCTTTCGGTCGTGTTCTTCCCGTACGGCTTTGTTGCGCCTGCAAGCTACCAGGGTGGGCATGTGCCAACCATGGTTTTATCGGAGACTCGAGGCCTACGGCTTTGTTGGGTTGTCCAAGAGGGCATAGAGTGGGAAATGAGACTTCTTGCCTAGACTTTCCCTGGATACTCACCCTTGAACCCTGGCGCGCAGAAAACGGTAGGGATAAGCACAGCGTGGTTGCTCCTGCCGAGGGATCCTGCGCGTTCAAGCTGCTTTCGGCGCCAACTGTTTGGGATCGAACATCTCTCCTTTCTTCCAGATCTTTAGCGCGATAGCGGCGATCTTGCGGGCCAGAGTCCGGCGTGCCATCTCTGGCTGCATGCCTTTCTGTAGTAGTCCCAGGTAAAACTCATGGAAAACGCCGTTGCTGGCGCTGGCCGTGGTGGCGGCGCCTTTGAACAGGTTTTTCAGGTCGTGGTTATGGTTCTGGTTTAAACCCCGAACCAGCCCCGGCTTCTTCTTGGGTTCGATCTGTCCACCTATTACGGTAAATTCTCCGCTATCGCGGGTCTCGACCGCCAATCCGCAGTAAGCCCAGAACTGACGCTTCGTACGGAAGCGATGCGGCGTCTTTACTCGTCCGAGCAGGATGGCCGTGCGCAAAGGCCCTAGAAACGGAACCGACTGAAGGCATTTCGAGGCTGGGTGTTTTCGGCACGCAGCGATAAGCTCATGCCTTGCTTGGCGGCGTAGCTTTTGCACGACATCCAGTTCTTGGTACAGGTAGTCAGCCCGCTTGCGCTGGGGGCATTCGCCGAGTTCGTCCAGATAGCGGTTGCGGTGCGTGGTTCCGTACAGACTGCGGCCTCGGCAGGCTATAGCCTGGCCGCGGAACACGGCCTTGAGCCGGCCCATGATGCGCGTTGTGTCATCAGTCAGCATTTCATAGCAGCGAGCCAGATGCTGCACCTCGAGCACG
>JAJZAL010000036.1 GCA_021799405.1 Acidobacteriota bacterium | reverse complement strand
TCTCGACTCGGAGACCCTCCAGGTTTCCGGCCTGACCGGCAGCTCTTACACGCTCAAAATTGACGGCTCTCCGATCGGCACCTTCAGCGCCGGGCAACTGGCCGATGGCATCAACCTCGCACGCTACCAGACGCCCATGATGGATCAGGCCGACAAGGTCCTCACGGCGGTCTGGCACGAGGAAGACCTCCGCTTCTACGAATGGCGCGCCGTGCAGGTCGCCCTGCGAGCCGACCACTACCCTAGCGTCCAGCCCGCGGCCAACCAGTTGGTCTCCGCCATCTACCGCCAGAAGGACTCTCTCGCCACCAGGGAACACATCCTGGCCCGGCCCATTCCGCACCACTACGTGCTGCAACTGCAATCGCAGCAGTGATCCCGACTCCGCACCCGCGCGTCCCTCCGCGCGCGGGTGTAAATTCCTAGTCAGAGGAGGAATTCATGGATCGGAGAAGCTTTCTAACGACCGGCGCGATCGCGGCCGGATTCGCCGGCATGCCTGCCATTTCGGCGGCAACACGCTGGCCGTCACCCTCTGACAAAGGCTTCAAGCCCATCCCCAAGCGGCAGCTTGGGAAGACCGGCGAGCACCTCTCGATCATCGGCCTCGGGGGCATCGTCATCATGAACGAGGACCAGGCGGTGGCCAACAACACGGTGGCGCAGGCGCACGATGCGGGCATTAACTACGTCGACGTTGCGCCCAGCTACGGCGACGCGCAACAACTTCTGGGGCCGGCGCTGAAACCTTACCGAGACAAATTCTTTCTGGCCTGCAAGACGGGCAAGCGCGACAAGACCGGAGCAGCGGCCGCGCTCGATGAGTCACTGAAGTTGCTTGAGACTGACCACCTGGATCTATACCAGCATCATGCCGTAACCACCATGGAAGACGTGCACCGCATCCTTGGTCCGGGCGGGGCGCAGGAGACTTTCGAAGCCGCGCGCAAGGCGGGCAAGGTCCGCTACCTTGGATTTTCGGCGCACTCCGAGGAAGCCGCGCTGGCTTTGCTCGACCACTTCGACTTTGACACCGTGCTGTTCCCCGTCAATTTCGTTCTTGCCTCGCGGGAAAACTTTGGGCCGCGGGTGATTGCCCGCGTCCATGAGAAAGGCGCCGGCATGCTCGCCATCAAGGCGATGGCCAAATCGAAATGGCCGGCCGGCATGCATCAGGCTCAAAAACCCAATCCCAAGGAGTGGTACGAGCCCTGCTCGGTGCCAGAGCAGGCTGCGCTCGCCCTGCGCTGGACGCTCTCCCAGCGCATCACGGCCGCCATTCCGCCGGGCGACGAGCGCTACTTTCCGCTGGCCATGTACGTGGCTCAGAACTTCCAGCCGATCACGAAGGAAGAGGAAAATATGTTGATCGCCAGCGCGAGGGACGCGACGCCGATCTTCTCGAAGGCGTAAACGGAGGCGCCCCAAACGACAACGAAGGCACCCGCGCCACGGGTGCCTTTTAGGTGAGCCCTACGCCTTCCGCATCCTGCCACCGGGCTCCGGCATGCGCCGCCAGGTAAGGACCGATTGCACCACCAGCGCCAGGGCAATCAGGAGAATATATCCCTCAAAGTTCTGCCCGCTCACCACACCAGCGAGCACCTTCGCGGCCGGCCACAGAATCCCAAATGTTCCGGCCCGCGCCGCATAACGCAGCCATCGCAAGCGCAGCGCAAGCGACGCGAGTGTCACCAGCGCCTCGGCGAGAATCGTGGCCGCAATCCCTACCTGGCCCACATAACCCGGGGGTCGCAGCCGCAAATCCATCGCTCCCAGCCAGAGCGCGCACAGCGCCGTAAACAGGCACAGCGCCGTCAGCACCGGTCTCCGCTCCAAAGCACCCATCACCCACCTCGGAACAAAACTCACCACCTGCCGCGCATACCACAGCCACGCGCGAAACGCGCCCATCTCTTCCACCTTCGCCTGCGTCTCTTCCAGCAGGTCGCCCACAATCGTTTCACGGTCGCGTTCCGGCAAGAGCAGGATCAGGAGATGTTCCAGCCAGCCATCGGTTTTCGTTCGCTTCACGACATCGCCTCCAGCAGTTTGCGTTTGCCCTGCCACATTTTGTCCAGTGCTCTGCGCGTTTCGATGAGCGCCGCCGCGCCCTCGGCGGTCAGCCGATAATAACGCCGCGCACGGCCTCCGCGTGCCGCCGTGCCCGGCTCCAGCCGCGACGAAAGGTAGCCATCGCGCTCGACTCGATCCAGCGTCGCGTAGACGGCACCGGCGGTGACGCTCCGGGTTTCCTGCATGGCCTGCTGGACCGTGCGCAGAATGGCCCGCCCGTAGGCATCATCGCCGAGGCTCGCGACCCCGAGAAGGATGATCTGCTCGAATGTGCCCAGCAACTCAGCCATGCCTACAATGTAGGCATATGATTCTGCCCCTGTCAATGGTCACAGGCTCCGCTCGACAGCTTGAGGCAGAAGTTGGCATCAGATACGCCAGAACAGGCTTTGTTCATCCAAAGGTGGCTGGAGAGAACGGCTCGCGGAGAGCGCGATCAGCCGATCGCTTTCTCCATCTTCACGATGGGCAGAGTTTCTCCGTTGGCCAGCGGCAGTGCCACGCGTTCACGCTCCAGGTATCCGTGTTTCTGATACAGAGGCACTCCCGGCAGCGTTGCGCCCAGCTCGCACCGCGTGAACCCCTCTGCGCGTGCCGCGCGTTCGCAAATCTCCAGCAACCGGCTCCCGATCCCGCGCCGCGCCCATTCTGGATGCACGAAGAAGGCCCGAATCTTCGCGGCCTCTGTTCGCGGATGGAGCAAGGCATCGTCGCGCCCCGCGCCATGATCGCTTCCGTACGGAGTCTTCCGCCGCGACCACCCGCCGCATGCCGCCAGCACGCTGGACTGGACGACTGGCTCTACGACGAAATAGGTTTCGTCTGCAATCAGTTGCGTATCGAGTCCCAGCCATGTTCCAAGCGCTTGATCGATCTGCGACGGCGAATACTCCTGTACGGACAATCGTCGCACTGAGGCTTCGATCAAAGGCGTGATGCGCGGGATATCATCCATCGTCGCCAGGCGGATTCGAAAATCGTTCTCGATCAACGGCACGACGACATTCTATGCGAGAACCTGACTGCCTTGGCGGCGCAGAGCGCGACTGCCTGATGGCGCCTCCCAGGCGCAATCCTGGAACCCCGCTGTGCGCCATAAAAGAGAAATGACCTGCAAACCATGTGGCTTGCAAGTCACTTCTGGGTCCATCACTTACGGAACACTTATGAATGTAGAACAACAACGCTAGTGTTGCGGTTTCGGCGTCATCCGTACAAAGCGCGGGGCCAGCTCAGCCCACTGTGAAAGCAGCCACCGGGCCCGCGTGCTGCCGGTCTTTTCCGCATGCAGCATCACCAGTTCGCGAATGCTGTCCTGCGCTTCGGGGTCCAGCGACTCATAGGGCTCCGGCTTGAGGAACGAGTCGTGATATCGCTGCGAGCCGAGGAACGCGCCGTCTTCGTCGAAGATCCAGGCCAGGCCACCGGTCATGCCCGCGCCGAAATTAGTTCCCGTAGAACCCAGCACGGCGACAAGGCCACCTGTCATGTATTCGCAGCCATGCTCGCCCACACCTTCCACGACGGCCAGCGCGCCTGAGTTTCTCACCGCGAAACGCTCGCCCGCACGGCCCGCAGCGAACATTGCCCCGCCGGTGGCGCCATACAGCGCCACATTACCGAGGATCACATGCAGTTCGCTCTGCCGCGCCGCACGGCCCTCGCCGCGCAGGATCAGTTCGCCGCCCGAGAGGCCCTTGCCGACGAAGTCGTTGGCGAGTCCGTCGAGCGTCAACTGCATGGGCGCCACCGCGAAGGCTCCGAACGACTGCCCGGCGATTCCCTTCAGGTGAAAGGAGAGCGGAGCATCCGAAACGACGTGCGCCGTCCGCAGGGCAGCAATCTCCCCGGCCAGGCGTGCACCCAGCGTGCGGTCCTCGTTCGTCACCGCCCCGGTGAACTCGAAACTGTCACCGGCACGATATGCGGCGAGCGCCGGCTCCAGCCACGCGTCATCCATGGCCGAGTGGTCTTCCGGGCGCTGGTTGGTCTTGCCATGCCAGCGAGTCTGGCCCTCAGGAGAAGCGGCCAGCAGCTTCTTCAGGTCGAGGCAGCCGTCAAACCGTACCTGTTCGAGCAGATCGGTGCGACCAATCGCGGCGTCGAGCGAAGGCAGGCCGAGCCCGGCCAGAACTTCGCGAATCTCGCGCGCCAGTTCCTCAAACATGGTCACAATGGCTTCCGGCTTGCCGCGGAACTTTGCCCGCAGCTCAGGCCGCTGGGTTGCGATGCCCGTCGGACAGGTATTGAGGTGGCACTGGCGAGCCATGTCACAACCGAGAGCCACCAGCACCGCGGTGCCAAAGGCATACTCGTCGGCACCCAGCAGCGCGGCCATGACCACGTCGCGCGCCGTGCGCAGTCCGCCGTCGACGCGCACCCGCACGCGGCCGCGCAGGCCGGTCGAGAGCAGCACCTGCTGCGTCTCCGCCAGGCCCAGTTCCCACGGGTCGCCCGCGTACTTGATGCTGGACAGCGGCGATGCGCCGGTCCCGCCGGAATGGCCGGCGATGACGATGTAGTCGGCGTAAGCCTTGGCCACGCCGGCGGCCACGGTTCCGACACCAATCTCAGAGACCAGCTTTACGCCAATCGCCGCTTTCGGATTGACCCGCCGCAGGTCGAAGATCAACTGTGCGAGGTCTTCAATCGAGTAGATATCGTGATGCGGGGGCGGGCTGATCAACTGGACGCCCGGCTGGGCATGCCGCAAGCGCGCAATGAGCTCGGTGACCTTGTGACCGGGCAACTGACCACCCTCACCGGGCTTCGCGCCCTGGGCAATCTTGATTTCGATTTCCTCGGCGTGAACCAGGTACTCCGCCGTGACGCCGAAGCGCGCGGAGGCTACCTGCTTGACGCGGTTGTTGAGCAGCCGCGCCGGCTTCATCGCGCCGAGCAGCGGGAGTTCGGCGTCGGGCTGGTAGACAAGGGGATCCTCGCCTCCTTCGCCGGTGTTGGAGCGCGCGCCGAGCATATTCATGGCGGCGGTAATGGTCTGGTGGGCCTCAGGACTGAGCGAACCGAGCGACATGGCACTGGCAATGAACCGATGCGTGATCGCACTCACCGGCTCTACATGGTCGACCGGAATAGGTGAAACCGCAGGCCGCATTTCGAGCAGGTCCCGCAAGACACCGGTATTGGGTTCGGCAGCCTGCGTCCTGAAGGCCATCCACGCTGCCGCGGGATCAGCCACAGCCGTGGCGGCCTTGGCTGTGCCGGTGACGGTCTGCAGCAAGCGTACTGTTTGCGGCTGCCAGGAGTGAGGCTCGGCGGTATCGGACTTGCGGAAGCGAATCCAGCCGTAGTCGGGCAGCGAAGGCCTGCCCGCTTCTGCCGCAGGTTGTTCTCCGGACTGGAACCCGCTGTTCCACTGGGCACGGAGCGTTTTCTCCAGATGCTCGAAGCCAACGCCGCCAATCGGAGCTGGGGTTCCAGCGAAGCAGCGCTCGACGACATCCTGGCTGAGGCCGAGGCAGTCAAAGAGATGGGCGCCGCGATAGCTGTCCACGACGGAGATTCCCATCTTGGACATGATCTTGGCGAGCCCCACGTCGAATGCCTGCAGCACATTTTCCTCGCCTTTGTCGGGGTCGAGAAGCCTGGCAGTTTCGAGGGCCAGCCAGGGGCAGACCGCACCTGCACCCATGCCTAGAAGCACGGCGACATGGTGCAGATCGCGGCAGTCACCGGCCTCGACGGCCAAGCCAACGCGGGTTCGCAATCCAGCGCGGATGAGCGAATGATGCACGGCTCCGAGCGCCATGGCCATGGGCAGCGGGATGGACTGCTCGGCGCAACTGCGGTCGGTGAGCAACAGAATGGCGGCTCCGCCACGGACGAGGTCGGCAGCCTTGGCACAGAGATCGTCAATGGCAGTGACGAGGTTACATTCGGGGTGGAAGACGCAGTCGAGAACGGCGAGCGGAAGCTGGTCGACCAACGCGTGACGGCGCTCGCGCAGAGCATTGACCTGCGCCAGCGAGAGCACGGGGGAATCGAGCGAGAGTCCGGGCAGAGGCTTGGTCTTATCGAGGATGTGCGGCCACGGACCGAGACGCGTATGCAGGCGAATGACGCAGGACTCGCGCAGCGAGTCAATGGGAGGATTGGTGACCTGTGCGAAGCGCTGGCGGAAGAATGCATAGACCGGGCGCGGGGCGCGCGCCAGGGGGGTGAGCGGCGTGTCATCGCCCATGGACCAGACGGCGTCCTTGGCGTCGACGGCCATCGGCTTGAGGACCATGTTGACGTCTTCGCGGGTGTACCCGAAGCCGAGTTGCAGGCGCGCGACCTGCGCTTCGTCAGGCGGTGGTACCGGCGTGGACTCATCGAGCGTGGCGTTTTCGAGAAGCTCTTCGTAGAGTGGCGCAACACTGTCAAAGAGCGCCTGCGCCTGTTCATCCTCGTAGAACTTGTGGCGGACTATATCGGCCAGCAACATCTGGCCGGGGCCGAGGCGGCCGCTGTGCACAATGCGCTCGGGGTCGAGATCGACCAGGCCGGCCTCAGAGCCGACAATCACCAGATCGTCATCGGTGAGGAAGAAACGGCATGGACGCAGGCCATTGCGGTCGAGCGCGGCGCCGACAAGATGGCCATCGGTGAAGATGACGGCGGCAGGGCCATCCCAAGGCTCGACACAGTCGCCGTTGTAGACGAGGAATGCTGAGTCTTTGGGGGTGACGGCGGGCGGAAGGAGCATGCGGACGGCTTCGGCCACGGTACGGCCATTGCGGGAGAGCATCTCGATGGTTTCGTCGAGGCTGGTGGAATCGGAGCCGCCGGGCGTGAAGATGGGCTTGAGCTCTTCAGGGAGTGTCGCGCTGCGCGCATCCATGCGGGCGCGGTTGCCCCAGATCGTGTTGATTTCGCCGTTGTGGCCGATCATGCGGAAGGGTTGCGCGCGATCCCACGAGGGTGCAACGTTGGTGGCAAAGCGCTGATGAAAGACCGCAAATGCGGTCTTGTATCGCGGGCTGGCAAGGTCCGGATAAAACGAAGGCAGCAGGCGGCCCGCGCACATCGCCTTGTAAATCAGGGTCGAGAAGCCGAGCGAGCAGACATATCCAGAGGCGCCGCTGCGCTCGAACTGCTTGCGGGCAAGATAGGCGCGCCGATCGAGTTCCTTCCTGGGAGTCGATGCGTAACGGGGGGTGATGAGGACCTGCCGGATCACCGGCATGGTGGAGAACGCAATCTCTCCGAGGACATCGGGGCGCGTGGGGACTTCGCGCCAGCCCAGGACGTCCATCTGCTGATCCGCGAGTGCACGCACGAGTTCTTTTTCGGCGGCAGCTGAATCCGCGGGGAGGAAAACCATGCCGACGCCCAAGGGCTTCAATGAGGGCAGAGTGATGCCGGTCTCTTCGAGGAGAAAGTCGACGGGTATACCGGTTGTAATGCCGATGCCGTCACTGGAGAGGCCGTCAGCGGCTACGGCGCCGCGATGAGCCAGACGCGAAAGTGCGGTGAGGGCCATCGCGAGCACGTCATGCGAAGGCGTATTTCTGAGTGACGCAATGAAGCCGACGCCGCAGGATTCGTGATCAAATCGGGCGTCAACAAGAGAATCAGTGGCCCTGCCGGACGACGTGGCCGGCGGGAGTGCGCTGCGGTATCCCATAATTCATCATAGCGGCGTTCGCTGGCAAGGCGAAGCCCTCTTTCGTGGAAATCTGCCGGATCGGCTGTGTCCCAAGGCGTTGCGGGAGCGGGAAGTAACTTCCGGGCGATCGGCTTGACAAACTGCGTTTGTATATTTATACATGGAAATGTATTTTTATGCATCTGAAAGGCGCGGCCTTGATCGAGGCCGCAATTTCTTTTGTTTGAGTAAGCACGAGAGACACGCAGCAATTCGGGAATTGATCGGGCAACGGCCGATCGGCAGCCAGGACGAGCTCCGGCGGAAGCTGATACGGCGCGGCTTTGACGTGACGCAAGCCACGCTGTCGCGGGACATTCACGAACTGCGCATTTACAAGGGGCCGAACGGCTATGCCCTGCCGAACGGGAATGGCCGGCACGAAGAGACGGAGAGCCTGCCGGAGGTAGAGGAAGTGCTGCACAGCTTCGGCCTGAAGGTGAAGCAGGCGCAGAACCAGCTGGTTCTGTTTACGACAGCGGGGAGTGCGCAACCGGTGGCATTGGCCATTGACCACGAAGACTGGCCCGAGGTGGTGGGTACGCTGGCCGGGGACGACACGATTCTGATTATCTGCCCGGACCAGCGGAAGGCCGGGATACTGGCCGAGCGGCTGGAAAAAATTATTGGCTGAGCAGTTCGAACGGTACTTTCAAGGGATCGATTTTGTCAGAGCAGATACAAACAGCGGTGATGGGTGTAAGCGGCTATGCGGGCATGGAGCTTGCGCGGCTACTGTTGCATCATCCGGCGTTGAGAAATAAGCCGCCACTCTTTTTCGGGCGGCCGGACAGCCATCCCGAGCCACTGGTCAACATGCATCCTCAACTGCTCGACGGTAGAGGAAACCGGTGCCTGCGGGTCGACCCCTTCGAGTGGCAGAAGCTGGAAGAAGCGGGCGTGGAGGTGCTGTTTCTCGCACTGCCCCACGAGCAGTCGCGGACGCTGGCGCCGGAAGCCCTGGAGCGCGGGATTCGCGTGATTGACCTGAGCGGCGCGTGGCGCCTTGAAGATGCGGGGCACCGCGCGGTTTACGCATTTGAAGACGAAGGCAGCGAAACGGCGCGGGCAATTCAGGAGCAGGCTGTTTACGGCATGCCGGAGCTGCACCGTGACAAAATTCGTTCGGCGAAACTGGTGGCGAATCCGGGCTGCTATGCGACGTCTGCAATTCTGCCGCTGAAGCCGCTGGTTGCGGCCGGATGGGTGGATCTCGACCGCGGGATTGTCTGTGATTCGAAGTCGGGGGTCTCGGGCGCCGGGAAAGCTCCGACGGCGAAGACCCACTTCATGTATGCGGCCAATAATCTCTCAGCCTACGGGCTGTTCGGGCATCGGCATACCGGCGAGTTGCTGGAACAATTGCAACTTTCACGGGAGCAGATTGTTTTTACGCCGCATCTGCTGCCGATTCCGCGCGGAATTCTGTCCACCATTTATGTTCACTTCACGGAACCAAAGCATGCGGCGGAAGTGGAGATCTGCTATCGCAGTTTCTTCGCGGAAAGTCCGATGGTTCGCGTCTTTGCTGCCGGTCAATTGCCCCAGATTCAGTACTCGGTAAATACCAGTTACTGCGATATCGGCTTTCAACCGGATCCGGGTGGACGACGATGCATTATCGTCGCGTGCCTGGACAACCTGTTGAAAGGCGCCGCTTCGCAAGCGGTACAGAACCTGAATCTGATGTGTGGATGGAACGAAGCAGAGGGGCTGGAATGAAATACGTGGTGAAACTCGGAGGGGCGGCGCTGGAGAATCCGGCGGTCTTTCACAATTGCGCCCATGCGATTGCCGATCTTGCAAAGGATGGCCACCAGGTCGCGCTGGTGCACGGAGGCGGAGTGCAGTTGACGCGCACGCTGAAGCTGATGGGCAAACAGAGCGAGTTTGTGGCCGGGCTGCGCATCACCGATGCGGAAACGCGTGATGCCGCGCTGATGGTCTTGAGCGGGCGCGTGAATAAGTCGCTGGTGGCGGCGCTGGGTAAATTCGGACAACCTGCCGTCGGGCTCTCTGGCGGTGACGGGCTTGTTTTTCGCGCGCGGAAGAAGCGCACCAACCCGGATCTTGGATACGTCGGTGAGATCGTGTCCTCTGATCCACGCTGGCTTGAAGCGATCTGGAAGATGGGCGCTGTGCCGGTCATCTCGAGCATCGCCCTGGGGTTCGACGGCGAGTATTACAACGTGAACGCCGACGAAATGGCCTCAGCCTGCGCCGCCGCCTGCAAGGCAGATGCGCTGGTTTTCCTGACGGATGTACCCGGCGTGCGCGGGGCTGACGGGACGGTGATGCGCTGGGTCACCGTCGATCAGATCCACGCATTGAGCGCGGAGTCCGTGATCAGCGGAGGCATGCTTCCGAAGCTGGGCGCGTGTCGCGAGGCGCTGCTGAGCGGCGTCAAGCGGGTCCGAATTCTTCCGGCGGAAGCCGCCGGCGTGCTGCCCGATCTTTGCAGCGCGCGCGTGACCGATGGCACTGAAGTGATGGCGAGCTAAAGGAGCACTCCACGATGAGTTTGAAGGACGTACAGGCGGCCGAATCACGGCTGTTACTCACAACCTATGAGCGCTATCCGATTTTGTTTACCGGCGGCGAGGGGGTTCACCTGATTGACGAGAACGGGGACCGTTACCTTGACCTGCTGAGCGGCATCGGAGTGAACGCGCTGGGTTATGCGCATCCGGTGGTGGAATCCGCGATAGTGGAGCAGAGCCGGAAGCTGATTCACATTTCGAATCTGTTCTTTCATGAAGGACAGTCGGCGCTGGCCGAGCGGCTGACCAAAGCCAGCGGCATGGACCGAGCATTTTTCTGCAACAGCGGGACCGAAGCATGGGAAGCAGCACTGAAGGTGTCGCGCGCTTATGCCGCGGCGCAGCGGGCTGCCGGCAAGAGGCTGGGGACGAAGTTTCTGGCGCTTGAGAACAGCTTCCACGGCCGAACGATGGGCTCGGTGGCAACGACTCACAAGGCAAAATACCGGGAGCCGTTTGAACCGGTGATGCCGGGTGTGGAGTTTGTCCGCTTCAACGACGTAGAGGATCTCAAGGCGAAGTTCTCTACAGAAGTCTGCGCGGTTCTGCTGGAAGCGGTGCAGGGCGAGGGCGGGATTCGTCCGGTTTCGCAGGAGTTCATGACCGCTGCACGAGAACTCACACGCTCTACAGGCGCGCTGCTGGTTGCCGATGAAATTCAGGCTGGACTTGGGCGCACGGGCAAATGGTTTGCGTATCAGCATTACGGTGTCCAGCCGGACATCACGACGGTTGCGAAGCCGCTCGCGGGCGGACTGCCGCTGGGCGTGCTGCTTTGCAAGCAGACGGCGGCGGATGCGATTCACCCGGGCATGCACGGTACGACATTTGGCGGCGGGCCGCTGGCATGCGCCGCGGCGATCGCGGTGATGGATACGATTGAACGCGAAGACCTTCTGTCTCATGTAACAGAGACAGGTGCATATTTTCGCGAGCGGCTGGCAGGGCTGGCGGCGAAGCACGAATGCATTGTCGATGTGCGAGGCATGGGACTGATGCTCGCCGTCGAACTTTCTTCAGCGGAGCAGGCAAAGGAAGCACTGGCAGCGATGATGCGCAAGCGCATCCTCATCAATCGCACGCATGAAACGGTACTGCGATTCCTTCCGCCGTTTATTGTGGGCAAGGCCGACGTGGATACAGCGGTCGATGCCTTAGATCATATTTTCACCGAGCAGGCAGCCGAAGAGGCTCGCACACAGACAGGAGGCCACGTTGGCTAGCAAAGCAGCTACTTACCAGGAACGAGCCGGCGTAAACGCACCGGATTCTGCAATTCAGTCGCTTGCGGGCCGGGATTTGTGCTCCATCGCCGACTTCACGGCGAGTGAAATCGCAGCGGTTCTGGACCTTGCGCATACGGTCAAGGCTCATCCCGGCGATTTTCGCTGGGCGCTCGATGCCAAGCAGCTCGTGATGTTTTTTGAGAAGGCCTCGCTGCGCACGCGGTTGACGTTTGAGACGGCGATCAACACGCTTGGCGGGTCGGCTATTTTTGTGGATCAGACGCAGTCGCCGCTCGGCGAGCGTGAGTCGCTGTACGACATGGCGCATAATCTGGAGCGCTGGGCCTCGGTGCTGGTGCTGCGCACTTATGCGCACGACACCATCACGGACATGGCGCAATACGCATCGATCCCAGTGATCAATGCGCTGAGCGATCTGGAGCATCCGTGCCAGGCGCTTGCCGATTTCATGACGCTGCAGGAACGCTTCGGTTCGCTGAAGGGCATGCACTTTACGTATGTGGGCGATGGGAACAACGTTTGCCACTCACTGATGCTCACGGCAGCGCAGGTGGGGATGCACGTCACCGTAGCCACGCCTCGCAACTATGCACCCAAGGCCGAACTGGTGGCCCTGGCGCGATCGATCGGGAATATTACCGGCTCGAACATTTCGGTGATCAACGATCCGGTAGCCGCCGTAACGGATACGGATGCCGTGTATACAGACATCTGCACCAGCATGGGCTTTGAGCACGAGGCGACCAAGCGGGCTCCTATTTTCAAGCCTTACCAGGTGAATGAGGAACTCATGGCGCATGCTGCTCCTCACGCCGTGTTCATGCACTGCCTGCCAGCACATCGCAATGCAGAGGTGACGGATGCGGTGCTGGACGGGCCGCAATCGGTGGTCTTCGACCAAGCGGAAAACCGTATGCACGCGCAGAAGGCGCTGATGCTGATGCTGCTTGGAGGACTGGCCGGCAAAGGAAAAGAGGCAGCATCGCAGCACCGGCTCGATGCAAGGAAAGAGGCGCTCAAGTGAAGATGTGGTCCGGCCGCTTTCGCGAGCCACTCGACCCGTTGTTCGATCAATGGCAGCGTTCCCTGCCCTTCGACTGGCAGTTGCTGCCGGAAGAAGTGGCCGCCAGCAAGGCCCACGCGTTGGCGCTGGAAGCCGCCGGCGTACTAACGCCGGACGAGCGTGAGGCTCTGCATAATGCGCTGGACCTGATTGCGAGCCGCTTTCATGCCGCGGACAATTCCGGACCGGCGTGGGTCGCCTCGAACCAGCAAGCGGAAGACATTCACCACTTTGTGGAGTTGCAACTGGTTGCCACAGTTCAGGATCTTGGCCTGAAACTGCATACCGGCCGAAGCCGTAATGAGCAGATTGCCACCGATCTGCGGCTGTATGTGCGGTCGCGTGGGCAGATGTTGCAAAGCTATCTGGGGACGTGGGCCGAAATACTTCTGAATAAGGCGAGGGCTGCCGGGGAGGCGGTCATGCCAGCGTATACGCATCTGCAGCGCGCCGAACCCGTGCTGATTGCACACTGGCTGACGGCTTACGCGGAGATGCTGCTGCGCGATGTTTCGCGGCTGGAAGACTGCATCCGCCGGGCGAATTACTGCCCGCTTGGCTCGGGCGCGGTAGCGGGCGCGACGCTGGCGCTGGATCGCAGCATTGCGGCCCAGGCGCTGGGTTTTGCCGGACCTACGCCGAACAGCATGGACGCTACGAGCGATCGTGACTTCGTCGTGGAGTTTCTGCAGACACTCACGATCATCGCGCTACATGCGAGCCGCTTTGCGGAAGAGATCACGCTGTTTGCAACGGCGGAATTCGGCTTTGTCGAACTGCCGGAGGCATTTTCGACAGGATCGAGCGCGATGCCTCAGAAGAAGAATCCGGACCTGACCGAGCTGGTACGCGGTAAGGTGGGGCGCATCAACGGCGCGGCGCAGGCTGTGACGCTGCAACTGAAGGGATTGCCGCTGGCTTATAACAAGGACCTGCAGGAAACCCAGGAACCGCTGTTCCAAGCCACGATTGCGATACACCAGATGCTGCACCTGCTGGCGAAGTTCACCCATGCGTTGCGTTTCCGCACGGAGCGCATGCAGGAGGCCTGTAAGACGGGATTTATGAATGCGATGGCCGCAGCCACTTACCTGGTGCACAAGGGAGTTCCCTTCCGGACCGCCCATGAAAAGATTGGAAATGCGGTACGGTACTGCCTGGAAAAGGGCTGCGAGCTGGGGGATCTTTCCCTCGAAGAGCTGCGGCAGTTCGGGGCTGAATTTGACGAAGACTTTTTTGCAGCCGTGACCCTGGAAGCCACACTGGACTGCCACGACGTGCTGGGTGGAACAGCGCGAGCACAGGTACGCGCGTCGCTCGATGGCCTGCAGGAACGTGTCAACGAACTGATCGAGGTGCGGGGCCGCGCCGATCTGGGCCTGAATGCGGCAAGCGAGGTGAGCCATGCAGATTCGTAAGGCCCGCCTTCAGGACGCAACGAACATCTATGAGCTGGTGAACAGCCTGTCACCAGATGGCACGCTGCTGGGGCGCACGTACGCGGAGATTTGCGAAAACGTGCGGGATTTCACCGTCGCCGAGAGCGACGCAGGAGTATTTCTCGGCTGCGGCGCACTGCACCTGTATGGGCCGCATCTGGCCGAAGTGCGGTCGATTGTGGTGAAGCCGGAAGCGAAGAGCCGGGGGGTGGGCGGCAAGGTGTTGTTCTCGCTGATGAATGAAGCGGATCAGCATGGCGTGGGCTGCATCTGCCTGTTTACGCGCATTCCGGATTTCTTCTACCGCTATGGGTTCCGGACGGTTGAAGATCGCGCGGCTCTGCCGGACAAGATCTTCAAGGACTGCCAGAACTGCCCACGCCTGTACCGGTGTGATGAAATCGCCATGGCGCGGGGCGAGGTGCCGAAGGTTTCCATCCTTGGGCCAAGGCTGCAGGCCGAGCAACTCGTGAAGATCGCAGGGTAGCGGCAAACTGCGCGCCGGCTCCGGCTTTGTTACACTCCGGCCATGCCACAGGGTTTTTTCCTTACCTTTGAAGGGCTGGACGGATCGGGCAAGTCGACGCAACTTCGCAAGCTTGCGCAATGGCTCGAGGCGCGCGGCGAGCCGTTCCTCGTGACACGCCAGCCGGGCGGCACCCGGATCGGCGACCGAATCCGCGCCCTGCTGCTGGACTCGCGCACGGAAGCCCTGTCGCCGATGGCCGAACTTGGGCTGATGTTCTCAGACCGTGCCCAGTCCATCGCCGAAGTCATCCGCCCCGCACTCGATGCGGGACAAATTGTGCTTTGCGACCGCTATACGGATTCCACCGAGGCCTATCAAGGGGGTGGACGCCAGCTCGGATCGGAGATTGTGCGGCAACTGCACGAAGTGATGTGCGGCGGGCTGGATCCTGATCTGACGCTGCTGCTGCTGCCTGACTTCCGACGCTCCCTGGAGCGAGCGCGGCGTCGCAATCATCGCGCCGTGACGCAGTCTGCGAAGGACGAGGGACGATTCGAGAGCGAGGATGAGAGTTTTTACCGCCGGGTTTTCGATCAATATTGTGAAATTGCGCGCCGGGAACCTTTGCGTGTGGTCGCAATCGAGAGCGATGAGGAGATTGAGAGAATCCACGAGCGCATCGTAAGCATAGTAGAAGCAAGGCTTGCGCATCGGGCATGATTCCCCGGGCTGTGCCTCAGGAAGTTATCGCATGGCCACCACGATACAAACTCGAAAAGAGTTCCCCATTGTTCCCCGCGGCAAATACCGCCTGCCGCCGGGGCTGAAGCTCAATCTGCCCTTCTATATCACGCGGAAGTTCTTCAACCCCAGCGATCCGATCAAGCTGTTTGAGTACCTGCAGCGGAGATTCGGTTCGATGGCACATTACCGCATCGCGACGAGTGATGTCTTCGTGGTGCAGGAGCCGGAGTTTGTCCGGGAGATCCTGATCACCCAGGCAGACAAGTTCATTAAAGAGCGGACGCAGCAGCGGATGAAGATCCTGCTGGGAAATGGGTTGATCACCAGCGACGGCGAGTTTCACAGGCGGCAACGGCGAATCGTGGCACCGGCGTTTCATCGGCAACGCATACAAGCCTACGGGGCGGTGATGGTGGAACGCGCGCTGGCGATGCGCGAGGAGTGGCAGTCCGGCAAGGAGATAGGCGCGCTGGCCGAGATGATGCGGGTGGCGCTGCAAATTGTGGCGCGGACGCTGCTGAACACGGACGTCACCGCGGACGTGAGGCAGATCAACGATGAGGTCAATGCGATCATGGGCCTCTATCACTTCCTGGTGGCGCTGCCCCGTGCGGAAGCCTATCTCCACTGGCCGATTCCTGGGCTGATGCGCTTTCGCCGGGCGCGGAAGCGGCTGGACGCGGTGGTGAACCGGATCATTGCCGAGCACCGGGCGGATGGAGTGGATCGCGGGGATCTGCTTTCGATGCTACTGCGCTCGCGGGACGATGAGGATGACCGCTCCGGCATGACGGATGAGCAGGTGCGCGACGAGGTGCTGACGATCTTTCTGGCCGGCTACGAAACCGTGGCGACGGCGCTGACGTGGACGTGGTACCTGCTGGCGCAGAATCCGGAGGCGGAGGCGCGGATGCACGAGGAACTCGATCGCGTGCTGGCGGGCCGCACACCGACGATTGAGGATCTGCCTCAGCTTCGTTACACGGAGATGGTGCTGGCGGAGTCGATGCGACTGTATCCGCCGGCGTGGGCGATGGGGCGGCAGGCGACAGAAGATATCGAGCTGGGGCCCTATCTGCTGCCGGCGGGGAGTTATGTGTTCTTCAGCCAGTACATGATCCAACGGAACGCCGAGTTCTGGCCGGAGCCGCTCAAGTTCCGCCCGGAGCGGTTTACGCCGGAGGCGAAAGCAGGACGGTCGAAGTTCGTCTACTTCCCTTTTGGAGCGGGCGGCAGACAGTGCATCGGCGAGGGGTTTGCGTGGATGGAGGGCGTGCTGGTGCTGGCAACGCTGGCGCAGAAGTGGCGGCTGCGGCTGGTTCCGGGGCAGACGATTGGGTTGCAGCCCAAGATCACACTGCGGCCGAAGCCTGAGATCCGGATGATCCCGGAACTGAGGTAGGCTCCGCGTTTGCTACCCTGTACGCGTGGGCTTCAGCGACTTCATCGGCAATGAGACGGCGGTGCGTCACCTGCGCGAAGCGATTGCGGCGGGACGTCTGCCTCATTCGCTGCTGCTGGCGGGGCCGCGCGGAGCGGGCAAATACACACTGGCGGTAATGCTGGCCCAGGCGGTGAACTGCCTGGAGCAGCCGCAGACAGACGGGCTGCCTGACTTCTGCGGGCGGTGCGCGAACTGCGAGCGCATCGGGCAGGCGCTCGACCTGGATGCCCGCGTGGCCGAGGCGATTGCAGCGCACGAGGAGCTGCGCGAGGTCGACAAGAAGGAGACGCGAATCCTGGTCCAGACGCACCCGAGCGTACTGGTGATTCCGCCCGATCCGCCCCAGCTGCTGATCAAGATGGGACAGGTGCGGACGATGATCCGGGAGGTGCAGCGGACGCCGGCGGAGGCGCGGCGGTCAGTGTTTGTGTTCACCAGCGCATCGTTCATGAAGGAGGCGGCGAACTCGCTGCTGAAGGTGCTGGAGGAGCCGCCGCCGTATGCGCTGATCGTGCTGACGGCGGAGAATCCGGGCGAGCTGCTGCCAACGATCCGGTCACGGACGAGCCTGGTGCGGCTGGGGGCGATTCCGACAGAAGAGATTGAGCCGCTGCTGGCCTCGCGCCGGAACGACCTGAAGCCGAAGGAGCGGGCGCTGGTGGCGCGGCTGGCCGAGGGCGCCGTGGGGCGCGCGCTGGGATTTGACCTGCCGGGCTATCTCTCGGCCCGAACGGATGCGCTGGTGCTGCTGCGGAACGCGTTGCAGGCGGCGGATCACAGCGCGCTGTTCCGGATGACGGAGACGTACCGGGCGGGCGCGGAGGGCCAGCAGAAGACGGTGGCGCTGATCAAGGCGATGCGTTCGCTGCTGGAAGACCTGCTAATGGTGGTTTCGGGTGCGAGCGGGCTGATTCGTAACATTGACCTGGAGCGCGAGCTGGACGTGATGGCCGGGCAGGTGACGCTCGAATGGCTGGAGCGCGCGGCGCGGGGTTTGCAGGCGGTGGAGTCGGGCATGCGGCGCAATCTGCTCCGCAACGTGTCGCTGGATGCGTTTGCCACCGAGCTGGAGGGTGCGGCGCGGGGGTAGAAGGCGGGTTGATGCTGCCGGATGTGTACAGCGGTGCGCCGGAGAGTGCGCGTTTCCCTGAGGGCACGCACACGTTACTTTTCTCATACTCAGCAGCGCGGCTTTTTGCCGGGAAAGCCAAGAGTCGCGATAGGATACGAGCAGTCCTCCAAAGCATGAATGCAGCCCCGGACAGGGCTGCCGCATCCTAACGGCAACATCCTTTGAGAAGCTGAGTATGCCCAAGACTCCACGCATGTCGCCTATCCCGATCTCGGCAAAGGCCGGGAAGGGGCGCGATTCGATGCCAGAAGTGCGCGGCGAAGACGCCCAAAGCAAGGTAGAAGAGATTGACGCGGTCTTTGCAAGCCAGCGCAAACTGATTCGCCCGGTGCTGCCAGACAATGCCGCCGCGTATCGAGACACTCAGCGCAGGGGCTTCCGGGGGATTCTGACGCGGCGCGAACTGACCCAAGGTGCGGCGGCGGCTCACGATACCTCGCATGCCGAAGCGTTCTATTTCCAAAAGCAGATTCAGTCCCAGACACAAATGGTGTTTGTGCTGGAAGACGGTGGGCAGATCGAGGGCGTGATCGAGTGGTACGACCGAAACTGCATCAAGGTGCGGAACAACGGGCGGGTGCTGATTTACAAGTCTGCGATCAAGTACCTGTTCAAGGCCTCGGAGCGGAACGGCGACGGACCAATGACGCTGGTGTAGCCCGTATTCAGTCCACAGTTGTCAGTCCCCAGTTGTTCGCTCCCAGCGCTTTCCTACCCTGCGATTTTCAGCTGTTGAGCAGTGTCCGTTAAGTCCCATGGAATCATGATGTTACTGGGGCGTTAGGCTTGTAACTCCTTTGGATCATATACTTTACAGCGCCGGGTAATGCTACGATTTTCTACGGTTTACACGATTGGAATCGTATAGTTCTACGACTTTTTCGTAAGGTTGCGGGCGGCGTTATAGTGCGGAAAACGGATCGGGGCAGGCTCCTGCGGCCTGCCCCGTGGCGATTTGTTCCCTATTTCTATGGTAGCGAATTAGGGGGTAATTCCCGGCAAGGTGGCTGCATCAAGCGGGGAGAACTGAGTGATGCATCAACAGCGCGGAGTGGGTCGGTCTTTGGCTGATACGGCCCACACTTTCTTTCCAAAAAATTCGGCAAGAAAGTGTGGGCACCCGCGGTGTTTCCGGGATGGGCAGTTGGAAGTTGCCCGGCAGATTAGTGTGGACGGCCGGTGGGATGCGGAGCGGACGGGTGCGGCATCGGGTGGAAGGTGGGATGCGGCATGGGCGCGGGTCGAGGAGCGGGGCGGAAGACAGGTCCACGATTCGGGGTGGGACGCGGGCCGGAATTTGGCCGTGGAGCCGGGTGGAAGACCGGGCCGTTGCGGGGAGCGGAGTTCGGACGCTGGCCGCTGTTGCCGGGACGGAAGAACGGGGCGTGGCGCGGGCTGGAGCCGAAGCGAGAGCCGCCGCTGGGGCGGTTTCCGCCAGAGTTGGGACTGCCAGCACCGACGCGGTAAGGAGCGCGGAGGACGGGTACGCTTCCGCCGACGCGGTTGGGTGCTCCGCCGGGATGCGCGGCTGCGGCGGTGGAGGTGTAGCCACCTCCGCCAACGGGCGCGAACTGGAGGGTGGGCAGGGCTGCCTGTACGGGCGTGAGGTTCTGGCCGTCGATGTTGAAGGTGCGGGGCGAGGGCTTAGCTCCGCCAAAGGAGCGGAAGCCCCGGGAGAACTGATTGCCGCGGTCGACCGGATAGAGGCGCGGGACGCGGCGCCCGGGTCCGTGAGCGGTGCGAGCCGGGCGAATGAGCCTGCGGTAATGCGGCGGAGCGGACTGGATGTATGCCATGGGATACCAGCCGCCGCCGAAGCCGCCCCATCCGCAGCCGCCGGGGAACCACATCCAGCCGTTGCCGCTGAACCAGTTCCAATAGCCGCAGTGATAGGGCCACCAGCCCCAGGGATAGCCGGAGATCCAGGTGTAGCCCCAAGGATAGTAACCCCACCAGCCGTAGCCGTAGGGGTCCCAGTTCTGACCGACGCCGGCGGGCGCCCAGCCCTCGCCGTAGCCGGGAACGTTGTACCAGTCACCGTAATAGTTGAGCTCGTTCCAGGCGGAATTGGTGCTGGAAGAGGACTGATTGGCGTTGGAGGCGAGCTGGGCGAGGTCGGCATCGCGGTTGGAGTTCCACTGATCCCAGGAGTTGGGCGGGATGGAGTCGCTGAGCTGGTACATCTGAGGGTCGGAGGGATCGAAGGAGACGCTCTGGCCGGACTGGAGGGAGACGATGAGATTGTTGCCGCGGAGAATCTGGAGACCGCCCTCCATATCCGCGACCTGATAGGGGGTGTTGTCCATGTCGACGCGGATGACAGCGTTGCCGGAGGGGACGATGGTTTCCGGTCCGACGCTGAGGGTGTACTGATTGCCGACTTCGCCGTTGAACTCGTAATAGGTGAGGCCGGTGAGGGCTTCGAGGCGGCTGTTGAGGATGCCGTCGTTGGTGCTGCCGAGGCGGGCGATGAGCAGCGAGCTGTTGGGGGCGATGCGAGCGACGCTGCCATCGGCAAACTGGATTTCCGCGCGGCCCGAATCGCCGGCGACGATGCGCATGCCCTGGACCAGCGGCATATTGACGAAGGCCTGCGGAAAGGCGAGCAGGTCGCCGCTATAGACCTTGACGTCGCCGTGAACGTCGCTGAGGCGCAGGTTGCGCTGGGTGACGGCGGCGTCGGGCGGCGGCGCGGGCGGAATGGCCTGCGACTGGTCGTAAGACGATGTGCTGGTTTGTGCGCGCAGCGGCAGCGCGGGCAGGAGAAGCAGGCCCAGTGCAGCGACCACCATAGAAAATCCGCGAATGGAAAAGCGGAACGAATGGCAATGGGTATTGTGCTGCATGGCGACTCCCTCCTTGCTGGTGTGCCTCTACATATAGAAACGCGCGACGGTGGCGGTTGGTTGCGTTACTTTGCCGTCATTTCGGTGCAGCGGGGCGCGCGGGCAACTGCGCGGCGAGGGTTTGCGCGTGGCGAATGTGGCAAATGGCGATGGCGAGAGCGTCGGCGGCGTCGGCGGGCTGGGGCGGTTCGGGAAGATTGAGAAGGCGGGCGACCATGAACTGAACCTGCTCCTTCTGGGCGAGTCCGTAGCCGGTGACGGTGGATTTGATGGTGAGCGGGGCGTATTCGGCGAGGGGCAGGCCGGCGTTGGCGATGGCAAGCAGGGCGATGCCGCGGACGTGGCCGAGCTTGAGGGCAGATTTGGCGTTGACGGAGTAGAAGACCTCTTCGACGGCGACGATATCGGGCTGGTGCTCGGCGAGGAGGGCTTCAAGGCGCGAGTGGACGAAGGCGAGGCGCGCGGGGAGCGCGAGTTTTTTGGGCGGGGAGATGCCGCCGAAGGCGATGGAGGCGAGATCGTGGGAGTGGCCGGCGCGGCCGGAGGAGTGGAGAGTTTCAACCACGCCGTAGCCGGTCGTTTCAGAGCCGCAATCGATGCCGAAGACGCGCATAAATCACCGAAGCAGCGCGCCGCTATCGGGAGATCCCTTCGAGCGGCGAGCTGGCGGTAGCGTAGAGTTTGCGCGGCATGCGCCCTGCGATGTAGGCTTCGCGTCCGGCGAGGACGGCATGCTGCATGGCTTCGGCCATGAGGACGGGGTTAGCGGCGGCGGCGATGGCGGTGTTCATGAGGACGCCGTCGGCGCCCATTTCCATGGCCAGGGCGGCGTCAGAGGCGGTGCCGACGCCGGCGTCGACGACGAGGGGGACCTCGGTGATCATTTCGCGGAGGATGGCGAGGGTGGCGCGATTCTGGATGCCGAGTCCGGAGCCGATGGGTGCGGCGAGGGGCATGACGGCGGAGGCCCCGGCATCGATGAGGCGTTTCGCAAATACAACATCATCAGAGGTATACGGGAGAACTGTAAAGCCTTCCTTCACCAATGTGCGGGTAGCCTCAAGAGTGGCCTGGACATCGGGGTAGAGCGTGGCCTGGTCGCCGATGACTTCGATTTTGACCCAGTCAGAGAGGCCGACTTCGCGGCCGAGACGCGCGGCGCGGATGGCGTCCTCGGCGGTGTAGCAGCCGGCGGTGTTGGGAAGCAGGAAGTAGCGCTGGGGATCGATGAAGTCGAGCAGCGATTCCTTTGAGCGGTCGAGGTTGACGCGACGGACGGCAACGGTGACCATTTCGGCGCCAGAGGCTTCGATGGCGCGCTGCGTTTCCGGGCCGTCCTTGTATTTACCGGTGCCGACGATGAGGCGGGACTGGAATGCCCGCCCGGCGATGACCAAGGGTTCCATGAGTCTGATTGTAAGCCGAAGGGATGAGTGGAGATTTTCGAGGATGGGGAGGAAAAGAGAAAAGCCTCCGGCGGACCGGAGGCTTTCGGGTGGAACGAGAGAAGCTAGTGCTTCTTCTGGGAAGAACCGTTGTTGTTCTGCTGCGGCTTGGTAGTTCCCTTTCCGCCGTCGCCGATCTGGCCGGTGGGCGCGTTGCGGTAGTCAGAGAACTGGGCCTGCGGCGGCAGCAGCATGACGGTGATGCTTTTTGTGCGCTTATCGATCTTGTAGACCTGGCCGAAGGTCTGGTAGTCATTTCCGATGACCTGCAAGACGAGGGTGTCGCCGACGGGGATGACGGTGATCACGGCCTTGCCCTGACGGTCGGTGGTCATTTCCATGAAGCCATCGGGGCGGTTGTCGCGGGTGCTGTGGAAGATGACGTGTGCGTCGTTGACGGGCTTGTGAAACTGCTCGCTCATGACGGTGACGGTGATCTTAGCCGTGGGCGGTGGTGGTTTGTACTTGCGGCCGCGGGGATGGCTGCTGCCGTGCCACCAGTTCGCCATGAGGCCGGTCGGAAGCAGAAGCAGCACGACCAGCGGAAGGATGCGGCGAAAACGAAAGGCGTTTGCCATAGACGGAATTGTAAAACCCCCAGGGAAGTGATGAAAAGATCATTTTCGGCGCGAGATTTGTGAAATCAGGAAAGGCACGCGCGGGTCAGGTCCTGTTGACAGGGCCTAGATGAAATCGTTGCCGGAATCGAAGCCTCCACCGTCGAAGGAGCTGCCGTCGTCGAAGTTTGAGGAGTCGAAGCCTGGGTCGTTGCCGGAGTCGAAGCCGGTGGCGTCAAAGGGGCTCTGCTGGAGGTCCTGATTGCCGAAGTCCTGATTGGCGAAGTCCTGGCCACTGAGATCCTGGTTGCCGAAATCCTGATTGCCGGGATCCTGACTGGTGAAGTCAGACGGGGTCTGGGAGGGGTCGTTGATGTAGTTGTTATTGATGACGGTTTCCTCGACGGGCATGCCGCCGAAACCCATGGGCGAGCCGAAACCGCCGAATCCGTAGCCGCCGCCGAAACCGCCATGGAAGATGGATTCGATGCCCTGGAAGGCGAGAGCTCCGGCCGCGACGCCGGCGGCCGTGGTGGCGGCGGAACGCAGAAAGCTGCCGCCGGCACTCGGCTGAGGCGCATATTGCGGTTGGGGCTGCGCGGCATATTGCGGCGGAGGCGGAGGCGCCGAGACGGGCTGGTACTGTGGTGTTCCGCCATAGGGCTGCTGCGAGGGCGCGGGGTCATTGTGGTGGAGGAGATTGCCGAGGAAGCTGCTGGTACGGGCCGGCGGCGGAGGCGCGGGCTGCTGCTGCACCTGCGCGGTGAGCTGCTGGATGCGGGCCTGCGCCTGATGGAGTGAGATGTCCTGAACGATGACGATCTGAGCCAGCTTGTAAATGGCGTCGGGGTCGCGGGCGAGACCGTCTTTGAGGAGAGCCTCGGCATCGGGATCTTTTTCATTGAGCGGGGTTTTAGCGACCTGGTCGACGAGCTGCTGCAACATCTGAGCTTCCTGCGGAGTCATACGAAACTTTCCTTCCATGCGAGGCCCGGTGAGGGATGTGGGGCCGGTTGATTCCTATTAGACGCAGGCGACGGGCGTGCGTCTATAAGGGGGCTGGATGACCAGCGACAAAGAAGAAGCGGAGCCGGAAGACCGGCTCCGCGAGGCATTGAGCATATCAGGATGGTTGCCAGAGCGGATTTACTGTTGCTATATCCTGCCGAGTTTTCGCAGGTGCGGCTTTTCTTGACGGAAAAGCCGCGCAGGGTCTTTTCGCTTCGATATAGACCTACAGCAAATTCGCTCTAGAAGGTGAGGTGCATGGCCATCTCGATGATGCGGTTGCTGCCGATGGTGTTGGTGACATAACCCAGCGGCGTACTGGTGTTAGTGGGAACGGTGTAGAGCTCGTAAGCACAAGCCTGGCTGGAGCCCTGACAGGTTGCGTTTCCGGGCGTGTTGGACCCGCTGGGAACCTGGACGGATGTGCTGTACGACGGCTGAACCTGTGTGCCGTTGGCATACGGGTAGTTATTGACGTTGGACGGGGCCGAGAGCTCGAGGAAGGTGGGGCTGAGCGAGACGTTGTTGCTCGGCACGTCAAAGCTGGGGGTGTTGGTGAGGTTGAAGACCTCGAACTGATAGTTGAGGCCGTAGCGATGGCGAATGAGGAAGGTCTTCTGGATGGTGACGTCAGCGCGGGACTGGAATGCCTCCCGGAAGATGTTGCGCTGGCCGCCGACAAAGCCCGTCTCGTAGACGTCGCAGAGGGGACCGCCGCCGGGACCCGCGTTGCCACCATCGGAGGTGGTATCGCAAGGCGGCACGCCGTTCTGACCGGGATTCAAGAGCGGAACCTGGAAGTCATACGCATTGAGCGCGGCCCGTGCAGGATCGACCTGTGCGAAGGCGCCAGTGTGGCCGGTTTCCGCTTCGCGGGGGCTGACGCCCTTGCGCAGCGGGAGAATCGGGTTCATGAGAGAGATGTTGCCACCGAAGTATTCGTTTCCGACGGATCCGGAGTAGTCGTAAATGCTGTAGGGCATACCGCTCTGGAAGACGGTGATGCCTTCCAGCGCCCATCCGTTGGTGACGAAGTGGAACCAGTTTCTGTCACTCCTGATGAGACTGGGGATGTCGTAGACGAAGTTGGCGGTGGTTACGTTTGGCCGGTCGAAGTCCGCGCTTGCGTAGGAACTACGCAGATTCTTCGGATTATCGCCGGTGAAGAAGAGACCGATGTCACTCTGCTCGTCGAGGGTATGGGACCAAGTATACGAGAGGCCGAACTGCAGCCCATGGGACATTCTCTTCGTGATATGGGCCTGGAGGGCGTCGTAAGAAGAGATGGCCGCGGAGGTGAATGACGTCGAGTTGGGATCATAGCCGGTAAACGGCACGCGCAGGTCGACGTTGCCGCCGCTGTAGGTGTCGTAGGGCTCGTATTTATCGATGTAGGGATTGCCATTGCCATCGAGATTGGGGCTGATGGTTTCTACGCCGTAGGAGTAGATCTGGCCGTTGATGGGATGATTGGGGGTTGCAATTCCGGGTTCGTTGAAGGGCAGCGGAACAATCTCGTGCTTGCCGCGATTGCCGACATAAGCAATGTCGATCATCAGGTTATTGCGAGGCTGCCACTGTAAGTCGAGGGTCCAGTTCTCAGAGTAAGGAAGCACGTTGTTGATGTTGTAGTTGCCGATGATCTGGGGGATGGCCTCGCAAGCGAACCCGGAGAGCGTGGTTCCGTTGTAGATGTCGAGGCCGTTGCACTCGCTTTCCTGCTGATCGAGCGTGGGCAACTGAGAGGCGATGTTGGCCGGAGTGGTGGGCGGTGTGATGCTGGTGAAAGGCTTGCTCAGGTTGCCATTCACGTTGGTGAAGGCCGCGAAGGGAGCTTCCTGAGTGACGCCGAAAGGACCGCTGATACCATTGCCAGCCGGCGGCGAGAGGTACTGGAAGTATTCGCCGCGGTTGTAGTAGATGCCGGCACCGGCGCGCCACACGACCTTATTGTGGAAGCGCTTGGGCGACCAGGCGATTCCGAGACGCGGAGCGATGCCCCACTGGCGGCCTTTGAGGGTGGAGTCACTGACGCCTGGCGTTCCGTACTGCTTGTTGTTACCGGCGACAATAAAGCCGGAGTTGGTGATGGCCGCGGGGCTGGACTGGTAGCGGCTGGGATCAAAGTTGAACATGAGGCCGTTGGCTTCGCGGAAGGGCCCGTTGAAGTCGTAACGGATACCGGCGGTGACGGCGAGGTTGGGGAGCGCCTGCCACTTGTCCTGCACGAAGGCGCCGGCATCATCGTTGCGATAGTGGCGGTTGGAATAGCCTTCCAGAACCGTACCGCTGCGGACATTGCCCTGCAGGAAGCTGGCGAAGTTGGACGTGGACAACTGCGCGTGACCGGTGCGGTTGTTGCGGATGTTGAGCTGGGTGTAGTCGAAGTTGAATCCGACGCTGATGTTGTGTTTGCCCACGGAAAAGATGGCCGTAGAGGACGGTGAGAAGCGGTTCTGGAAGTAGCCGTCGTTCACAAAGTCCGATGCGGGGCCCACGCTGAGGCCGATGGCATTGGAGTTTCTCTGGGCGAAGTCGCTGAGGCTGAGACCCGGGAAGTAATTGCCGCCGGGAACCGAGATGCCGACGCTGGATGCGCTCAGCGAGGATCCGTAGGTGCTGTAGACCTTCTGACGGGAGAAGCCGATGGTCTGCACCCAGTTGATGCTATTTCCGATGTCGATGGAGTTGCTGAGAGACGCGACCTGCGCGCCGCTGTCTTCAAGACCGGGGAATCCGAGGACGCCGCTGACGGAAAACGGGCTGACGGCCGGCGTGTGCTGATAGTAGTACTTGGCCGAGAGGTGATCGTTGGTGGTGGCATCGTAATCGAGCGAGACGGTGGCCTGGTCGCCGCGGAAGAGCGAGGTGCCGACCTGGGAGACGTCAGGATTGCCCTTGGCGAGGTTGGCCTGAGCCGCGCCGCCAAAGCCGGAGCCCTGCGCGGAGGGAATCAGATACTGGCCGTTGGGGAGCTTGGCCTGAAGGATGTCAATCGCCGACTGGTTCCACCCACTCTGCGGAAGACTCTGTGCGCCGTTGGTGGAGCAGTTGGTGTTGCCGTTGGAGGCCGCGAAGTAGGAACAGAGAGCGTTCTCGATACCGGAGAGACTGCGGTCGTTGGTGAGATTGAAGGGCACCTGCATGCGCGAGAGCGCGCCGAACTGGTCAGAAGTATAGAGGTGCTGGTAGCCGAGGAAGAAGAAGAGCTTGTTTTTGACGATGGGTCCGCCGACGGTGCCACCGGCAATCCACTTGTGCAGGGAGGGATTGAGGTAGCTTGGGTCGAGCGAGCCGAGAGCTACGTCCTGCTTATAGAAGAAGGGGATGGCATTGGTCGCGTTGGTTCCATAGTGGCCGTAAAGCTGGCCGTGGAACTTGTTGGAACCGGTGCTGGTATTGACGGAGACCTGAGCGCCGCTGGTGCCGCCCTGGTCGGCTCCGTACATGGAGGTGGTGACCTGAACTTCCTGCATGAACTCTGGAGGCGGTGACGCGAGGCCGTTGCCGTTGGAACCGTAGACGGAAGTGCTGTCCTGGGACTGGCCGCCGAAGCTGGTGCCTTCACCGATGTTGAAGTTGTACCGCTGGGAGGCAAGCTGGCTGGCGCTCATGCCGTTGAAGAGATTGACGACGCTGACGCCGTTGACGGTGTAGGTGTTGTCCGTAGCGCGCTGACCGTTGGCCCAGATGTTCTGGTTGCCGAGGCCCTGGTTGGTGCCGATGCCAGCGATGAAATTCGCGCTGGTTCCGGGAGCGAGAATGGCAAGCTGGGTGAAGCTGCCGGTGGCGAGAGGCGCGGACTGGATTTCGGCCTTGTCGAGGGTGTAGCCGTTGGTCGTGTCAGTGTTGTCGAGGAGGGGATTGGCGCTGACCTGGACAGTGGTGGCGCTGCTGCCGACCTTGAGCGTGACGGGAAGTGTGGTGGCCAAGGCTTCCCGCACCGAGATGGCCGGGTAGTTCGCGGTCTGAAACCCGGAGTGATCGACCTTCACCGTGTATCGGCCGATGGGCAGGTTGAGGACCTGGAAGGTGCCGTCGTTTTTGGTCGTGGTTTTGCGGGTGAGATTGGTGTCGTTGTTGACGACAGTGACCGTCGCACCGGGAATGGCCGCGCCGGTGGGGTCGACGACCGTACCGTTGATGGAACCGAGGGTCTGCTGCGCATACAAGCTGGGGGAAAGCACGGTAAAGCAGGCAATGACCGTTATAGCGAGGGCAAAGAATGCCCGCCGGACTTGCGTCATGTTTTTTAGCCTCAAAGTAGTGTTGAAATGCGTTTTTGTTAAAAGTCAGTGGGCAAACGCTGTTCTACGTCCTCTCAAGGGTAACGACAGTACCCGGAAAGCAATGTGAATCCATTGTGAAAAGGAATCAGAAGGGACTAAGTTTCCACAGCTTTTTGACTGAAATGTAGCAGCTTATGGCAAAAGTGCAAGGAAAATCCTGCGGTGGCAGAAAGGTAAACGGGGAGTGCCGTCAGGCATCGCGGCGGGCGCCGCGAGGGGCGAGCCGGCGTTCGATGCGGGCGAGCATGCCGAGGATCCAGTGGGAGTCATTGGCGGAGAGGTGAAAGCGATGCAGCATTTCGCGGATCTGGTAGAGGACGCTTTGATCTGCGCCGGGCTTTATGTAACCGGAAAAGTGCAAAATGCGGTGGAGGGAATGAGTGAGGCGTTCGCGGTCGGCTGAGGTGGCGGGCGGAGGCGCAGACGGGGATGTCTGGGTTTCCGGCAGGGATGGGCCGGCGTGGCGGGCGAGCTCGTAGAGGCAGACGGCAACCGCCTGGCCGAGGTTCATGGATTCCTGCACGGGATGGGTGGGGATGTGGAGGATGGCCGCGCAGTGGGTGAAGTCGTCGTTGGTGAGGCCGCTTTTTTCCGAGCCAAAGACGATGGCGAGACGGCCGGAGGTGAAGCGGACGGGCAGTTCCCTGCCCAGATGTGGGAGCGAAATGACGGGGCGGATGGGCTGGCGGCGCTCGATGGAGGCAGTGCCGAGGACGAGGGTGCAGTCGGAGACAGCTCTGGCCAGCGTGGGGTATTCGCGAGCGGAGGCGAGGATGGATGAGGCACCGACGGCGGAGCGGGCTTCCTGCCAGGAGGCTTCAAAGGGCTGGACGACGCGGAGATCGGCAAAGCCAAAGTTGGCCATGGCGCGGGCGGCTGCGCCGATGTTCAGAGGGTTGCGGGTGTGCACCAGCACAACGCAGATGCGGTCGCGCGAGATGGCGGGATGCTCTGTCATGGGGCAGCCATGGTTATTTTATGACGTGAACACGGGGGAAATTCAGCAAGGGCAGGACGGATCCTAATGCCGCATTGAGGCAAGGAACCGCTACAATTCCGAGGTCAGAGGACGTTATGAAGACAACGAGACGGGAATTTATTGGCGGCGGCTCGGCGACGCTGATGGGCGCAGCCGCGGGAGTTCGGGGAATGACGCAGACAGCAGCAGAAAAGACGCCGGGAGCACCTCCGGCGTTTGCGACAGCGCCGCCGGTCGGTCCCGCCGTGAACGCAGGCACGTTTGCCGAGGCGGAAAAGCTGGAGCGCGTGATGCTGAGCGAGGCGCATCGCGCGGAGGCGGCAGAGAGCTGGCAGCAGGCGATGGCTCCGCTTTACGAACGGCGGACAGGGCCGCGGAAGGTGGAGTTGCCGGAGACGCTGTTCCCTGCCTCGGGGTGGGATCCTGTGATTCCGGGCGCACCAACAGGGCCGCAGCGGAACGTGTTTGTGCCGGCGCTGCCGGATGCGGGTAAAGTTCCGGCGAGCGAGGAAGAGATTGCGTTTGCGGCGGTGTGGCAACTGGCGCACTGGATCAAAACAAAGCAGATTACGTCGACGCGGCTGACGGAGATTTACCTGA
>JAJZAL010000257.1 GCA_021799405.1 Acidobacteriota bacterium | reverse complement strand
CCGCCCTTCTTTGGCTCCAACTACGCTTTGACAACGCAGTTATGCCATGAAATGACGGCCTTTCCAATCACTTTTCTTCATTCCACCCGCCGCTCTCGACAACTTGCCTGTGAGAAATGAGGGCTAATGCATCGTACTTTCTCATGCCTGCCCGCGTATGCATACAATCTTTCCGCCGCGACGGACTAAAGTGCGAAGCCATCTTAGCAACGCCGCCATGGCTCAAGCCCTGCCAGCGCTGCTTTTTTCTTCTCACTTAAGCATCGGCTCAAACTCGAGCCGTTCTCCGGCGCGCGTAGCCACTTTCAATACTGCCCCATGCAGCACCACCGGTTTCCTGCCCGTCTCGCGCACTCGCACGGTCTGGCCGGCGCCCCATGGATTCGCCAACCGGCACAACCCGCCACGCCGACTCGTGATCCGCACATATCGAACATGGCCATCCGTCAGCATGCTTGAAACCAGAAAGTCCCCCACTGCCAGAAGATCGCCGAACGATGCATCCTCATCCTTCGGCCAGTTAGCAAACACGTGAATATCCTTCTGATAGCTCTGCAGCAGCATAGCGGCAATCGTCGTCGGAACCGTCGCTTCATTCTCCACACCGCCTGCCGGCATCGCATAAGCAAAATTCGGATACCCGATCTGCGTCACGAGCAGGTTCAGGTGTTTGAGAATTGACTCCGGATTGTACCCAGCATCCGCGGCTGCTGGATAGTAGCTCGACGTATCGTTATTGTCGTACCACAACTGCGAATACTTGACCGTATTCAAAGCTGCCCGGCGCAGCGCCGCGCTGCTCTCCAGTCCAATGCTCCAGGCCGGAAACACCGCCTGCAACGAAATCATCCCCGCCGAAGAACCCACGGGCCGCACCGGCGGATTCGCCGAAAAACGATCTCCCCTGCTGATGTTCACCCACTGCATGCCCTTCTCGCTTTGCAGGATCACCATCTGCTGCGGTGGAATTGGCTTGGCCACAGCCTGCCGAATCGCGGCCACGCTGTCTGCCGGAGCGAGCGGAAGGCTGCTCAGGTGCGAATCGATGTGCCGCCACGTTGCGCGCATATTCTCACCCCGGTGCAACTGCTCGCTCATGTCCGTCAGCGCCGGATACAGCATCTTCAAAAAGCCGATCGTCGTCGCCGGGTTCACGTTATGCACCGGACCCCAAAGATGCTCGTCTGCGGCGTCGTTGGGGTCCGCATAGCGTCCGTGCACCAGCTTTAGATCGTGATCCCAAAAGTCCGCAATCCCCGTCAGGAACGGCCACACTTTTCGTGCATAGGCAGCACTGTGCGTATAGCGCCACCGCTGAACGCAATTCGTTGCCGCAAACAGAGCATCGCTCTTTTGGTCGAGCGCCCGGAAGTTATCCGCGCTCCACCCCGGCGATGGAGCCAGGTGCGTGTAATATAGCAATCCCTGTTCGTGAAGCTTTTCCGCCAGCCCGCGTCCACGCTTCATCCATGCCAGCAGCGGAGCATCATACGGATCTGCCAGGCTCACATGATTCGTCGGATACGCTGCCCAGAACGGAGCCTCGTAGTTATAGTCCAGCGTGTAATCGCCCTGCCACGCCATATGGGTCGAAGTAATCCAGTTGCCCCACAGTCCCGGAGGTACATTGCCTGGCCGACTGCATGATGCCAGCACATATAGAGACCCGTACCACCATGACTGGACTTTCTTATCCGGTATCTCCACGTATGACCTTGACCAGAATTTCCGCCACCAGGCCAGATGACGGGACCAGCTTGACGCAACACTCTGCAAGTCCGCATCCCTCAGATCAGAGATGGCCGCGTCAAAGTATCCCGGCGTATCGCGGTTGTCCATGGCAGCTACCAAAACAACGACACGGCCACCGGCGGGAACAATAAAATGCATCTCCCCGTCCTGCGTCGAAACCTGCGATCCGATCACGCGCATGGCCAGCACGCCTTCTGGGCCAATGCCGTCATGCGGAACCTTCTTGTCGCCCGGATGCGTCGCAGCCCACTCCCACCGCGGTCCCATCACCTGCGCCGCGGCCGGAAACTGCGTCGTCTCCCCAACCTGCTTGCCATTCTCCAGCAGAACCAGGCGCTCGCCATCGTAAGCCACGGCAATGTTTACCCATTGATGGAGCGGGAAAGCCTGCGCCGCCGTCACAACGCTCCCGTTCAGGTTGGCCGCCAGCCGGCCGTGCGAAAGATAAATCGCCAGCCCCGCCGCCGCTCCCTGCCCTCTCGGCAAATCGTGCCCTCGTAGATTTCCCAGCGGATCCGCTGGGTCGACTCTTTGTTTCATCCAGCGATGCCCCACCATCGCCGAGAAAATCACGCCTGCTCCATCCGCACCGTCCACATTCACAGCAGCACGCACTGTGAATCTCTGCATCGGCATGACGATGTCGCCACAGGAATAGACCCCTCGCGCATCGCCTCCGGCCAACGCCGTCTTCGATTGCCATGCGTACAGCGGCTTCCTCGCCGCCCCATGCGCTGCATCGCTCGCAAATACATCTACCGATCGAATGCTGACGTTCGAAGCCGCCGCACTCCCGCGCTGCGACCCGCCAATCGTCGCATGCACGGCCTCCGGCGATACCCTGAGCCAATGCACGCCATCCGCGGTTCCACTCAAGGTCGCCAGGTCCTTGCGGCCAAAACCATCCAGTAGTGCGGCCCTTACCGATAAAGCATGATTACCGGGATTCTTTAGCTCCACAGCAAATATGTTCCGCCCATCAGCCACCCATGCACGCGACTGCAATGCGTAGCCGTCTCGCGCAAACTTCGCCGTCACATCCGCCGGGCCAATATTTTCCCTCAGCTGCGTCGTCGCGCCTTCGAGAGCGGGAACCGTCAGCTCCAGCCGCCCCACCGGCATGATGCGCCCGCGCAGCACGCTCCAAAAGTCATCTCGCCCGACGTAAAACTCCTGCCGATCCGCACTCCCACCAATCGCGACGCCCACACTGCCATTGCCAATCAGGGCGCCCGGCGTCATCAGCGGTGAAACAATATCGCCCGGCATCTTGGACCACGAACCGTGAATCCCCGAAACAATCCTCAGGGCCTTGGCCGCCACTGCCACATTTGCCTTCGCGCCACCACGCACTGCCGCCCACGCAGGCATCTGTGAGGCAGCCTCGCAAATCACCCATACCAGAATCCAAGAAAAGGCGCGTGACCAGCGGGAAGAATAGGAGCGAACAGTCCGACGCATAAGCCTCCATAACATACGTTTTTGCCCGGGGTGCGACTCCCAAAAACCGCACCTGCACAGACTCAAGTCGCAACTCGGCGAATCAATTGTCAATCTGCGGTCTTCCGTAATGCAAAGACCCTCACTCAACGCTGGCAACAGGTGATTTAAGATCCTCCATCCCATCCATCGTCGATGCGGCTTAGCCTCGTGCCTAAACAATGCAGCCTTCGCAATTCCTCGTCCGCACGCCTTACCGCTTCTGCCAGATTGCACCTTTACCGCTGACTTCACCAAACATCCAGCGCCGCATACTGAGGTGCTATCGAATCCATATGTCAACTCTGATCAGCCGAAGCACCAAGCTTTCTGCATGGCCTTCGCGCAATGTTGAACTTTCTCCTTGTACGCCCTCCACGAAGTGCTACTGCATATTCCCGACGCCGGACGTATGGTGCTCACTTAGAGCTCGAGTGGCCAATTTAAGAGCCGCTTGAGTCACAGGATCGTTTGGATTGAGTGATTTCGCGGTCAGCAGTTCCTTTTCGCACTTATCAAGATCGCCCGCCTGGCAGTCAATGATACCTAGCTTCCGGTAAAGCTGGGCCTTCTCGACGCAGTCACCGCAAACAGAAATCGCTTCTTTGAGCTGACGGTCTGCTTCAGGCCAGTTGTGAGCCGACGCTGCTTCAATACCGTGGTTCGCCAGCATGTCGACGCGGTCTAGGAGGCGTCGCTCTTGCTGGACAGCTACGTAACGCGCCATGAATTGCTCCGCCTCCGCTCGATTGGTAGATCGCAATGCTCGTGCCAGGCTGAACAGCGCTTGGCTAAACTTCGGATCAATTGCGATCGCATGCCGCCAAGCCTCGATGGCTTGCGAGGTCATTCACTCGCCCTCAAAGGACTGACCTGGCACATACCACGCCCTTGCGTTGCCGGGCTGCAACTTGACAGATTCTTCGAGCAAACTGGTTGCACGCCCATAACCTTTTCATTGTGTGTAACTTCGGCCCGCGACTGACCAAGGACGTAGCCTCAGCATGCTCACTTTAGGCATAACCGGCGGAAGTATGGGAGCAACGTCGTGAATCGGATGGCAGGCTCCGCGAACGCGTAGCTCCTCCTTGCTGCTGAGGCAGGACATCACTTCTTGTAGCCGCGGAGGTCACGAAAATGCGTGCCGTTCTTGCCCATGCGCTGCGCCGCTGATCTTGTTGGAGGAGCAGGCGCAGCGATAGCGTGCCACAACTAGCAACTTAAAGCGGTCCCAGCTATTTCTTCTGAACAAAAAATTCGGACATCGTGGGAGCCGTGGCAGCCCGGGCCGGAGGATTGGGCAGTCCGAGCGCTGCCATGATGGTCCTCAGCATGCTCTGATGCTGGTAGAGGATGGCCGATGATTGCTTATATCCTGCTTTGACAAGCGGCCCCCAGAAGACAGCAGCGACGTGGCCGCCGCCATCGGTCACGTCGGTCGAGGCTGCTTCATCGAAGTCGACGATCAGGATTCCATCTCCGCCTGACTGGAAGGCCGGGATTTTGGTCAGCGGGTTGATGACCTCGGTCTGAAGCCAGGTATCGGCCTGCAGCGGCGGGGCCGAGTGAGAGTCGTCATCGATGTTGGGAACGATGAATGAAAAATCCGGCAGGCTGTTGTTGGCGACGTCGGTGGCAAATTGGGTGAAGGGCCAGAGGACGTTGTTCGCGACTTTGGGATTCGAGGCGACGTCGGAGAGCATGGCGAAGGGATTGTGGCGGATGACATAGAGCCCGGTGTTTCCCCCGAGGTAGCCGCGCGTAATGCCCTCAGCGTAGACCTTGAAGGTGACGTTCTGGGCAAGCATGCGGCGGGCGATGTTGTCGACATTCCACACCGCTGTGGAGGCATCGTCGTGAGTGACGTATTGGCCTGTCGTCAGCATGAAATAGTCGCTGATCGAGCCGTGGAAATTGGCATAGTAGTTGGTGGCCAGAGCACCACTTGCGATGAGTTGGTTGAGATTAGGCCAGTTGGCCTTGTCGCCGACCACGGTTGAGTAGGTCTGGTTCTCCTCCATGACAATCACGACATGATGGCTGATCGGCATCGGGGGCTGGCTGGTGGAAGTGGTAGCAGTCGCGGGCATGGTCTTCTTGCTGCTTCCACAGGCTGTGAGAAGAAGAGGGAGGGCTACGAGAGCCAGCACTTTTAAAATGCGATGGCTCCTATGTTTGCTCGCAGTAGTCCGGGGGAGAGGATTCATGCGCACCGCAATAAGGAGTTTCCGCGCCATGCTGGCAGCGGTTTGATTTGCTTTCAACGTACGGCGGGTTAGATGCCAGAACCGGGCAAAATGAAACCGACGTGGTCGCAATCCGGAGCAAAGAAATTTGGGGCGGGGGAGATTGCGGTCACAAACTATCGCAGCAGGGCATTCCGTTGCCCGCTAAGGGAGGCTTCAATTTCCGCGAGGCTCTCCCGACAGCAAATTACCACGTTACGAGCGGCACGATTACACCTCTTCCACCGGATTCACTTCTGAAAGGGCAGCCATGCAGAGGAGCCGACTGCAATTCGCTCGTCCTTTGCCGGGGCACCGGCGACGTTGGCGTCCCCGGTCCACTACGGTCGTCTTCGCGACGCGGTTCCCGTCTCCGTCATAGACCAGCCGCACCGCGCCCCCGTTCATCCCCACCAGTTCATTCTGCGAAAGGCGGAATAAACGGACCCCGAAGCTTCTCTATCCACTCCGGGTCCGCTTCATACATAGCGTCACCTACGTCTTGTTGGCGGCAACCTCTTTCTAACAGTCCCTTTGTGACTTGGTGCCCAGTCAATGGTTCAGTAGGTGACCACACTACGCCTGCATCGGGGGGATGCCGAAACGAAATAAAGATCGTCCTCAACTTTTACTATTTTTAGAGACATCTCTCCTCTTCTCAATCTGCCGTCAAAGCAAGGCGAGCTACAATAATGCCACGCTTCTAATTATCAGGCACAGGAACGACGGGTGTCGTTGGATATCCACGACTTTCGGTCTGATCTAACCCCATTTGATAGTAAGGGCTTGTCGGTCGGGGAAAGTTTTCGCGTCCGGGTGCCGCACCTCCGTCCAAGATGGTGCATCCTTCATCCATTACTTGGTTTATCCGGTCCATGTTATTTTGCATCTATTCGCTTTCCGGCACAGAAAAGTCAGGCTGATAATACCCAGCCCCTATGGATTTTGCATAGGGTATGATGCGTGCCGTCATAGCCTCTCCAATGACAACTGCGCCTATCTCCCCTCCCAGCTTGCAATGTTTTGCTTTTGCGGTACAGCTTTGCCCCTCCGGAATCAAGGAGACCAACGTCTCACCAGCGGGTGCAATTGCACCACTGAGCACTGCCGCATCCGTTTTGAACTGAACTAAACGGGCGTTGTCCCCTAGAAATAGAAATAGCGGCACGCGTGTCGCACACGTGGCCGCTGTCACATAATCGATCTTACGAGTTGACCAGCAAAGATGCGCCTGACCGGGAGAACCTGTGCTCGATCTAAAACTCAAATCGAACGGATCCGAACTCGTGTTTCCGAGCCCGAAGACAGGTCACCCCTACCATGCCTCCCCGATCCAGCAGGACTACATTCGCCGTGCCGGCTGGTGTCTGCTTGCCTGTCCGGAATGCGGCGCCGCTCCTGGAGTCGCCTGCAAAAATGCAGAACGCGGACGAGGAAAAGCTCACACCATCCCCGTCCACGACGCGCGCCGCCAGCTCGCCACGGAAATGGGTTTCGGAAGCATCGGCTGGCATACCTTTCGGCATACCTACCGGTCCCTTCTCAGTGGAGCCGGTACACCACTCGATACGCAACAGACGCTCCTGCGTCATGCTGACATCTCCACCACCCAGAAGTACGGCGGGCCACCCATGGACAACCGGCGACGGGCCAATAGCCTCGCAGTCAGGGAAATCCTGCGGCGAAAGTCTGTCCTATAACTGTTCAAAAATGAAATCGGGCGCCTTGAGCGCCCGGCTTCGATGGGTTGGCGATCGGTTGGCCTTCCCCTAAATGGTTGCGGGGGCAGGATTTGAACCTGCGACCTTTGGG
>JAJZAL010000256.1 GCA_021799405.1 Acidobacteriota bacterium | reverse complement strand
CGCGCGAGATTGCCGCATTCTTCGATCCGTTGCGCGACGGCATCCGAACGGCTGCGGAAAGTATGGTGGGAGTCAACATCGACCTGGATTTCCGCGCCTATCCTCATATCGGCAAAGGTGACGTAAAACTGCTGGACGCCGATATGGGCCGGCACTATGACGGGTTGATCCTGACACCCGGAGATCCGGCAAAGTTCGATCCCCTCATCCGGAATTTTGTTGCGCACGGCACCCCGGTGGTGTGCGTCGCTAGCGATGCGCCGCGAAGCGGCCGGATTGCTGCGGTTACAGTCGATGCCGCCATCAGTGGAAGTATCGCGGCCGAGTTGTTCGCGCGCACCTTGCCTAAACCGGGATGTGTCGCCATCATCACGGGAGATCTGAGCACGAAGGACCACTCGGACAAACTGAAGGGATTCGCAGCGACTCTGGCGATGATTGCACCGCACCTGTCGCTCCTTCCGGCAGTTGAGACGCACGACATTCCGCAGGACGCGCGGCGTAAAACCCTGGCGCTGCTGGAGCGTAAGCCGCGCCCCGCGGCCATTTACATCAGCACCGCCAACAGTCTTCCGGTTCTTCGCGCTCTGGATGAACAAGGCGCAATCGACCATATGCTTGTGATCGCCACCGATCTTTTTCCCGCACTCGTTCCATTTCTGGAGTCGGGCAAAGTTCTTGCGGCCCTCTATCAGCGGCCTTCAGCGCAGGGCAGGGCCGCGGTCGAGGCTTTGGTCCGATATGCGCTGGAGGGAGTGACGCCGAAGCCAGTCACGCGCTTTGCGCCCCATATCGTTTTGCGCAGCAACCTGCCGCTGTTTCTCGACCGTGTTCCCGGCGCTGAAGTACTCGGCTGAGCTTGAGACCGGCGAGAACAGCTTGCTCCCACGCCTGCGGTGCAGCCGTTCCCTTGAAGTGAATTTAGGAGGTTTATCATCTTCGCGCTCCATGGCGAAGGCATTCACCGATTTCATGCAATACTTATGTTGACACAGTTTCATCGTGCGTGTACGTTAACGTTGAACAGTTTCCGTGTCATTTGCGGCGTTCCCAACAGGCCGAATGTAACGCCATCACGGATGCTGGCCGACTTCTCTATTGGGTGAGCCTCTCGTGAGTAATCCTGCTACGCACCAGGCGGTAAGCTGCTTCGAACAGCAGATCGTAGTTCCTACCTATCCGGTTCAGGATGCCGACCCGAACCCCATGTTCTTCGAGAATCGTGTCTATCAGGGCAGCAGTGGAAAGGTCTATCCGAATCCCTTCACGGATCGCGTGGCTCTTGAGAAAGTTGAAAAGACTTATCGCGCCATTGTGCTGGAGAACGAATATGTCCAGTTGATGATTCTGCCCGAAATCGGCGGACGAATCCATTGCGGCCTCGACAAAACCAACGGCTACGACTTCTTCTACCGCCAGCATGTCATCAAGCCGGCGCTGGTCGGACTGCTCGGTCCGTGGATCTCCGGGGGCGTTGAATTCAACTGGCCGCAGCATCACCGCCCCTCAACGTATATGCCGGTTCACGCACAGGCGGAAAAGAGCGCCGACGGCAGCTGCACGGTGTGGCTCAGCGAACACGATCCCATGCTGCGCATGAAGGGAATGGCAGGTATTCGCCTGATGCCCGGGAAAGCCCTTATCGAACTGCGGGTTCGCCTGTTTAACCGCACGCCCCTGCCGCAGACGTTCCACTGGTGGAGCAATGTTGCCGTGCGTGTGCACGAACAGTACCAGGCTTTCTTCCCGCCCGACGTTACTTTCGTCGCCGACCACGCCAAGCGGGCGATCACTTCTTATCCCATCGCACGCGGCACTTATTACGGAGTGGATTACGCTCCGGGTACAGATATTTCCTGGTACAAGAACATTCCGGTTCCCACTTCGTACATGGTTACCGAGTCAAAATATGACTATTTTGGTGGGTATGATCACGCGCGCGAGGCGGGGCTGGTTCACACTTCAAACCACCATGTGGCTCCCGGCAAAAAGCTCTGGACGTGGGGCAACGCGGAGTTCGGCTATGCGTGGGACCGCAATTTGACTGACGAAGATGGCCCTTACGTCGAGCTGATGGCCGGCGCCTACACGGACAATCAGCCGGACTTCTCATGGCTGCAACCGCACGAAACCAAGATATTCAGCCAATACTGGTACCCGATTCAGAAGATCGGGCCGGCGAAGAACGCCAACACCGAAGCCGCGGTGAATCTCAAATGCGAGGCAGAGAAGGTGCGCGTTGGTGTCTGTGTTACTTCGCCGCGTAGCGTGCGCGTGCTGCTGACACGCAATCGCGAACCGCTGCTCGACCGCAGATGCGAGCTGGCGCCGGGTGAACCATTCACTGAGCAGCTCGATGTATCCGGCGCGACACCGGAAGAGCTTTGCCTGACCGTCCTCGACGATGCGGGTGAGGAAATGATCGCGTACCAGCCGGAAAAGGCCGTGGAGCGGCCGTTGCCGTATCCAGCTACGGAGCCTTTGCCGCCGGCGCAGCTCGCCAGTACCGACGAACTTTATCTGACTGGGCTGCATCTGGAGCAATATCGCCACGCCACGCGATCCCCTGAGAACTACTGGCTTGAGGGCCTCAGGCGCGACCCCGGCGACGCACGGCTCAATAACTCCATGGGATTGCTCTATCTTCGTCGAGGGCAATTTGAGGAAGCGGAAAAGCACTTTGCAACCGCCATTCAGCGACTCACCCTCAGAAATCCCAACCCCCATGACGGCGAGCCTTTTTACAACCTGGGATTGGCACGCTTCTACCAGGGAAAGATCGCCGCAGCGTATGAAGCCTTTCACAAGTGCGTATGGAATTATGCCTGGCAAAGCTGCGGATATTATGCGCTGGCTTCGATAAGCGCAGCACGCGGCGATTTCGCAGGCGCGTTGGAGCAGGTTGAGCGGAGCCTGAGCACGAATGTCGAGAATCTCAAGGCGCGTGCGCTGAAAGCTTCGCTGCTGCGCAGGCTGGGCCGGAACGACGAGGCGCAGGATGCGATCTCAGTCACCTTGTCGCTCGACCGGCTCGATTTCCGCACCATGGCGGAACAGTTTCTCCTGATGCGCAACGCTGAGGACCTGCGCCACTTCGTCTCGGCGCTCGAAGGCGACGTCCAAACGCTGCTCGATGTCGTCTACGACCTTGCGTGGAGCGGTCTTGGCGACGAGGCGGCCGATCTGCTGCAGGCCTGCATCCGCGAGGCGCGCTGGGACCAGCCGATGCTCTGGTACACGCTCTCCTGGCTCTGCTCCATGATCGAGCACCAGCAGGAATCGAACGAGTATGCGGCGCGTGCCGAGGCCGCTTCGCCGCGTTATTGCTTTCCGGCGCGGCTTGAAGAGATGATCGTGCTGGAGGCGGCGATCGCGCGAAATCCCGCGGCCGCCAAAGCGCACTACTATCTCGGAAATCTCTACTACGACAAGCGCCGGTATGAAGATGCCATTCGCTGCTGGCGCAAGTCGATCGAGTTAGACGCGGGGTTCTCCATACCCTGGCGCAACCTCGGCATCGCAGAGTTCAACTTTTTCCACGATGCGAAAGCCGCCGATCGCATGTACGAGCGCGCGTTTGCAGCCAATCCGGCCGATGCGCGTCTGCTGTACGAATGGGACCAGTTGAAGAAGAGAGCCGGCCTGGCGACTCCAGAAGAGCGCCTGCGTTTCCTCGAAGAGCACGGCGCGCTTGTTGCACAACGCGACGATCTTACAGTGGAGCATACAACTCTCCTGAACCAAACCCGGCAATGGCAAATAGCGCTGGAGAACCTGGACCGGCGCCGCTTCAGCCCCTGGGAAGGCGGGGAGGGCCTGGTGTCAGCGCAATATGTGAATGCGCATCGCGCGCTGGGCAAAGCGGCGCTGGAGGCCGGCGAAGGCGCCGAAGCATTGCGCCACTTTGAGGCGGCGCGGCATTATCCGGAAAATCTGGGCGAGGGCAAACACCTGCTGACGCTGGAGCGCGATCTGGATTATTTATCCGGCATGGCCGCGCGGCAACTCGGAGATTCGAGTTCAGCCCACGGCTTTTGGACTGCTGCCGCAGCTCCGCTGCCTGAGGTGGGGATGCACTCTTACTATCAGGCGCTCGCCTTGCGCGCGTTGGGCGATGAGCAGCGCGCCGTTGCGGTCCTGGCACAGATGGCGGAAGTTTCTGCCGAAAGAATGATGCGTGAACCCAAGGTGGATTACTTCGCCACATCGCTGCCGGCCATGCTTCTCTTTCACGAGGACCTGAGCAAGCGCAACCGCGTCGAGGCATTGCTGCTGAATGCTCTGGCCAGCGAAGGCCTCGGTGATCGCGCGAAGGCCGTAACACTTCTGCGCGACGCGCTCACTGAAGATCCCAACCACCTGTTCGCAGCGGAGATGCTACGACAGCTTGAAGAGCCAAGATCCACCGTCTGAGAGTGAGACGGGAGGGGATGATGCGCCCAGGTGAGCAGTTGTTCCCTGCATCGGGGCAAGCCGTTGCAGCTACGGCATCATCTCGCAGCGCTTCTTCAGGATTCCGCTCTTTCGCATTTGCGCTATGGCTGAGGGATTCGCCGTGTTCTCTCAGCAGCAATTTCCAGCCACCGGAAGAATCCACGGGATACACGGTTCGAGCTTGCCCTCGTCTGGCCGCCCTAAGCCTTTTGCGAAAGTCCTGCCTGCTCCGCTCCCGGCGTTCCCGCCTTGCGCCGTAGAATCCGTTTGCCACAAACGGCGATGCCGCGCAGCAAGGCCAGAAGCACGAAAAGTGCGGCCGCGACAGCGAGCGTGATGTGAAAGGTAGTGAACAGCTCCGTCCAATGAGTTTTGAAGTGGACGATGGAGTAGACGTTGACGGCAAGAGCCACAAGGATGCAGACGAAAAAGATCTGCAATTCGCGGCGGATGTGTTGCTGCGAGATGACAATATCTCTCATATCCTGAATCCTTCCGGCCAGGCGATCTCCTTCTGCTGTTCCATGGCCGTTTCTCCCATAAGGACGCACACGCCGGCTCTGCAGGCCTGCTCCATCATTCCGGGAATGGGCTTGCCCTGACGAATCGAGTTTGCATAGGCGGCCAACTCGAGGGCGGTTCCGTCGTCGGTAATCTTCTCATCCACGAGCGGGTCTCCGCTGACGTCTTTCTTCAGGTCGGGCACCCAACTGGGCCCGCCGATAGGCACCGTGTCGAAGAACCCATGCTCGATTCCATTGATGAGCTGCACGATACCGGCCGGGGGCGGAGGATTCTCGGAATAAATCCTTCCTCGTTCCGCCTCGATGGTTCCGCGCGGGCCCATGACCTGAATTTCCATGCCATAGAATTTATTGCTGATCATCGAGTCGTAGACGACGCTGGTACCGTTGGCGTAGCGGTAGACCAGATTAACGTTGTCATAGACTTCGCGTCCGTCCTTCCAGTAATTGATGCTTCCGAATCCCGCACAGGAGATGGGATAGGCGCCGAGGTACCAGTTGGCCACCTGCATGTGATGGGAGGCAAGCTCAGTCATGAGCCCGCAGGAGTAAGCCCGGTAAAGCCGCCAATTGATCCGGCGTTCGAGGTCGGGACTGGGCACGGGCCGGCGCCAGTTGTTGTTGCGGTGCCAGTAGGCGCGGATCTGCGTGACCGGTCCGATCGTCCCGTTGCGCACAAGTTCATACGCGCGCAGGAAGACGGGACTGAACATCCGTTGATGGCCGATCTGAAAGACCTTGTTGCTGCCGCGGTGGGCGTCGGCAATCGCCTGGCACTCTTCGATCGTGTAGGCGAGGCTCTTCTCGCAAAAGACATTCTTGTCGGCGGAAAATGCGTCGAGGCACATGCGCGCGTGGAGATAGAGCGGCGTGGCGATAAGAACGCCGTCGAGGCCGGGCATGTCGAGCATCTGGCGGTAATCGGAAAAACCCTTTGCGCCTTTCACTTTCGCCAGGCCGGCCTGCAGGTGCGGTTCGTAGTCGTCGCATAGAGCGGCGATTTCAACGCCGGGTGTGCGCAGCAAATGGGCGAGATGAACGTTACCGCGGGAGCCGACACCGATGAGGCCAATGCGAACGCGGTCAGCCGGCGAATCGCTCACCGGCGCTGCCCGCAAGGGCGACCACCAGGGCATTTCGGCCAGCAGTGACGAGGAGCCCACGACAAGCGCAAGACGCTTGAGAAAATCGCGCCGATGCTCGCGGCCAATGAGAACAGATGAAGAAGACAAATCAGGATCCATATTGCCACTCAATTTCGGGAGCAAATTCTCCCGAGGTGGAATGATAAACAATTTCAACGGCCGAGGTAATGGAAAATCCAGAGAGAAGCTCGACGCGCTCGTGCCTGGGAGTCACGAGCAAGGCGGTAGAAAGCACTTCCGCTTCGACTCCGCTGGGAGACGCAACCGACATGGTGCGGTAGCCTTCAATGGGACGGCCGGTGCGGGGGTTGATGATTTGCCCTACTGCGCGTGGACCTGCCATGCGATTGAAGGGCGCGGTGCCGGAGGAGGAAAGCGACGCATCGTGGAGATAAAACGTATGAACCGTCTGGCCGGGATTGAACATGCTGGTGATTCCTACCGGCCACGCCGGGCCGTGAGGATGAGAACCGAGAACGGTGATGGAACTCTCGCCGAAACTCAGAAACGCCTGCTCCACACCTTGCGCGCGCAGGATGCCGGCCAGCGATTCGAGGGCGAAGCCCTTGCCGAATCCGCCCAGGTCGATGCTCATTCCTTCGCTCTGGAAGCGGATGGATTGCGCAGTCTCATCGAAGTGGACGCGCTCGAATCCCGCCAGGCGGCGGGCCTGCGCGATGGCTTCTTCCGGAGGCTCCTCACCCCGCTCAAGATGCTCACGCCAGAGATGATTCAGGGGCCACAAAGTGATGTCGAATGCTCCACGGGTGCGGTTCCAGTAATCGCGGCACATGGAAAGAATCTGCCAGAGTTCCTGTGCCGGCTGGACCGCGCTATTTACGGCGCGGCGATTCAAGTCTGAAACCGGGCCCTCCACATCGAAGCGGCTCATCATGCGCTCCTGGGCGCGCAGCTCATACTCCGCCTCGATGGCCAGCGCTTCCGCTCTCTCGGGATCGATCCCCACCAGGACCATTGAAAACCGCGTGTGCATGGCAAAGCAGGAGCGATGGAAGACGCTTGTCCGGGAAGACGAGCGGGATGAAAGAACTTCCTCCACTTACACCACTCCTTTGAGGCCCATTTACGAGGCACCGGAAGGGTACCACTTCACCGCGCAAGGGGACAACACTGACGCCGCAGTTCTACAGCAAGACCGGACATACTGGATCGCCAAGGTGCCACCTGCAATCTGGACACGC